>CAUGKZ010000138.1 GCA_959600065.1 uncultured Kroppenstedtia sp.
GAACCGGCAGGCGATACTTTTGGGCCAACTTCAAGACAATGGGTGCCACCTTTTCGTGACTGTGGACGTGGTGGTGACTGTCGAGGTGAGTCGGTTCCAATCCCAGAGAGAAAAAGGCTTCCACCTGTCGGGTCAATTCCCGTTCGATGTGTTCCGGCTCAGCCACCTTCTCTAATTCCTTTCCGGATCGAAAGAGGCCCTGTGGATTTACCAACGAGGGCACATCCTCGCATAAAGGGGCGCCACAGGTTAAGACGAGGTGAATTCCCACGCCCAGATCCGGATGTGCCTTGGCCAGCGAGGCAGCATGTTCGGCCCCGGGCATATTGGTCATTAGCGTAGTGGAGGTGACTACCCCGTTTTTAAAACTTTCCAAAATCCCTAGATTGACTCCCTTGGAATAACCGAAGTCATCTGCGTTGATAATCAGTTGGGTCATAAGATTCCCACTTTCCAAGAGGTGTTGTTGATCGGAGAGGGTGGGGATGGATTGCCTACTCTGATGGTGAATTTCCGATCATCCTGAGATGCCTGCTGTGAAATTTGTTCCCCTGGGTGTCGACTCTTTCAACACGCTTCTATACGGCGGCTTGCTCGGCGGAGGACTCTGCTCCTTGCTCTTCCTTTAGTTTTTGTTTGTCCCAGATCCTTAGGAAAGGATAGTAGATGCCGATGGCGATGACAAAGTTGATAGCTTGCATGACGATGCCGGATATTTTCCCTCCCGTGGCCAAGTAACCGCTGATCAGAGGCGGAGTCGTCCAGGGAACGGCTACACCACTGGGTTTGGCGACGAGGCCAGTAGACATGGCTACATAAGTGGTGATGGTTAGCACGAGGGGGATCAGCACAAAGGGAATGATCAACAAGGGATTCAACACAATCGGCATACCGAAGGTGATCGGCTCATTAATATTGAAGATCCCCGGCCCGATGGCCAGCCGGCCCAAGCTTTTCACCTGAGCACTCTTGGCCCGAAGGATCATGACCACTACCAAGGCAAGGGTGGCACCGGAGCCTCCAATATAGACCCAAAGATCAAAAAATTGTTGCGTGATCACATTGGGCAATTCAGCGGAAGCATCTGCCTGGAAGGCTTGACGGTTCTCATCCATGAGGGAAAGCCAGATCGGTCCCATCACTCCGCCTACGATGGCTGCGCCATGCAAACCCGTAGACCAAAGCAGATGAACCAGCAGTACGGCAATCAGAGCTCCGATCAGACTGCCGCCTAGTAGCCCCAAGGGTTTGCTGAGAAGGGTGGAGATAATATTGTGAATACTTTCGAAAGAAGTGACTTCAATCAACAGGCGGACTGCCCACACTACTAAAATGACCACCAGACCGGGAATCAGGGCGACAAAGGATTTGGCAACTGCCGGCGGGACCCCTTCTGGCAACTTGATAACAATATTTTTCTGAATGATATAACGGTAGATTTCTGTTGCGACCAGTCCCAGCACCATCGCCACAAACAATCCTTGGCTGCCCATCAACTGAACCGGGATCACTCCGGTAACATCGATGGCTTCCTTAGCCCCTTCCGGAGTGAAAGCCACCGTGTAGGGAGTGGCCAGCAAAAAGGCTGATACAGAAATAGCCCCTGCCGACACCGGATCGACGTTATATTTTTCCGCCAGCCGATAGGCGACTCCAAAGCTGACGATCAGTGCCATAATATCGAAGGTGGCGCTCACCGGATACAACAGTTTGTCCTGCCACTGTTCCCCGAAAAATCCCGCCATAAATTCCGGGTAACCTGGGATCGGCAGGGCGGAGATCACCAAGAAGATGGATCCGATAATCAACAAAGGCATGGCCAGAATCAGTCCGTCACGAATCGCTTGCAAATGCTTCTGCTCGGCAATTCTTCCGGCAACAGGCATCACATGCTTTTCCAGAAAACCCACCAGACCTCCCACAGAGAATCCCTCCTTATTTCTTCAAGTTGATGGCAAACTCCAATACTTTTTTACCGTCCACTCTTCCGTAATCCACGGGATTGATGACTTCCACCGGAATCCCTTGTTGCTCTGCCGCCTTTTTTAACAGTGGCAGCTTATAGCGGATTTGAGGACCTACCAGCAATACGTTGGCCTCTGGGATATGCGTGTTTACTTCATCCGCTGAAACCGCCCATATTTTGGCGTCCACCCCTTTCTCTTGGGCGGCTTGTTCCATCCGTGACACTAATAAGCTCGTCGACATTCCTGCTGCACAACATAACAAAATATTCATTGAACACTCCTCCTTCTCCGATGTACCTCATTCTTAACGCAAAAGATGTGCCAATCTTTGTTGGAGCCTGTGGGAGGCTGATCGTTTTCCTACTGTGTCATGCGTGTCATCAGTGTGTCGATCAAGGGGGTTCCTGGTTTACACTCTATGAAGAAGTCCGTTTGGAAGAATCGAAAAAACTCATCATGTAGCAGATTTCATCATCGGACAACTGAATGTCATAGGTGTCCTCCAATCTCTTTAACACGTCCCGTGTGGTTGTGTAGAGTGAGGGATTGGATCGGATGTATTTTTCCTTGTTTTTGAAGATCACCGATGAATCCCCGGCCAGCAGACGGTCCACCATACAACAGGCGTGGAGCACCATCCCGATCAGATCTTTGGTGGGGACGGAGATCTTCAGACGCTGTTGCAGTTCCTCAAAGCAACTCTTGAAATCCGGGACCACCTGACCTGGGTCAGCATGCAACAGATGGTGTTGCAGGGTGTCGGCCATTTTGTCATAAGCCTCTTCTGTGTCGATCAGGTGTTGAATCTGCTCAATCCCTTCATGGATCACCTCCTCCGCAGGAAATTGTCTGAGATCGATCTGAAAGAAAAAATCGCTTACAATGCACACTATGGGTCGGGATTGTTTCAGGTGCAAAATACTCTCTTCCAGCTCTTCTTGGTTGGCGCCATCCAAAGGAATTATCTCCAATCCCGCGGGATCGAAGCTTAGATGTTGGGTCAACACCTTTTGAAGGGTGTGGGAGTCGATGGAATCCGCTGAACCCACTGTCACAATGGCCCGTTTGTTTCCTTTGTTACTCCCGTTTTTCGAAGAGGAGTCTGTTTCAAAAAGTGTGAGTTGTTTGATGTCATCCACCAACTGTTCCAGGGAATATCCGAGGATAGATTTTCTCGTCGCTTCCAATACGTGAGGGGTACTTACCATGGGGAGGGTTTGGATTGGAATTCCGAGCTCCCCTTCCAACATTTTGCCGAAGTTCATCAGCGACCCCATATCCACCATCAACAACACGCCCCTGTGGGTGGCATATTTTTTTAGATGGGTTTTGGTTTGTTCATAGATTTCGATCGGATCCATATGAAGAGGCATGTCGATTGCAGCGGGCCCTTCGGTACCTAACAGTTCCCGAGTGACCTCCGCCATTGCAGTTGCACCCCCGTTGCCGTGGCTGATCACCAGGATGTGTACACTTTCCTCGGCTTCCTCCGCATCTGTCTCATCGAGCACAAAAAACATGGTAAGGAATCCGGCTTCATCGATGGGAACATCCATCCCCGTCTTTTCCTCAATCAATTTGATACAGTCTAGAGCCACGCTAAACTCATCTTTATACATTCGTCGTACGTGGTTGAGTTGCGGATTGATGATGGTTTTTCCGCTTTCGATCCGCTCAGTGGAAGTCTGGATATGCAACGCCAGCCCTTGCACCACCTTTTCACTCAAACGGGTGTCCAGCTGGGCTTCCGCATAGCGGACAATCTCATCTGTCAGTTTCATGATCCCAGGGGTGACCATCTTGGCCAGGTTACCTTCTCCCAGTTTCCGGTTCATCCTTTTGAAATATTGGGTAAAGTAGTTTTCGATATCGAGGGTCATCAGGGAGTTCAGTTCGTCCTCCTGGAGACCGCGTGATTTCAGTTCGTTATATCTTTTTTCAATCTTCTTATATACAGAGGAGGAAGGTTCCTCGGGTGTCACAGCAAAAAGCGTATCCGCCTGCTGGGGATGAAATAGATACAGACCGTCATGAAGGTCCACTGTTTTCCGGGATCCTTTGCTTAATAACAGCCCTTCTTTCGCACCGGGGGGCAGATCGGAGCTGTGGATCTGGACACGCTCTTTTTTGGCACTGACGAAATCGGCGTATACTTTGGCGCAGGTGAGTTGAATATCCGTTTTCAGCTGACCGATGTTGTTGAGACAGGGATAATGTAATAAGGCCCGAATCGTGTTAGGAGAGACATGGATCTCTTTTCCCAGGCGGATCGCCTCTTCCTTGAAAAAATGCAACACCAGTCGATACCGCTCCTCGATACTCCGTTCTCTCAGAGGAGGGATTCGAATCACCATGGGGATCCGTCTCTTAAATGTCCGCAAGAGGCTGGAGTCGGAATCTTCAGTGGTAGCGGCGATCAGAAGTACCTGGGCCTTCCTCTCCGTTTCTGATTCCCCTAGACGGCGATAGATCCCTTTATCGATCAACGTGAATAACATTTCCTGCCCTTCAGCGGGCAGACGGTGAACTTCATCTAAAAACAGAATTCCGCCATGAGCTTTTTCGATCATTCCTTTTTGTTCCCGGGCTCCGGTGAAAGCCCCCCGGTAAACGCCGAATAACTGACCCAGTAGCAACTGCGGATTGTTCGCGTAATCGGCGCAATTAAAGATGATGAAGGGGGAATCATCCACCAGGCGATCCACTTCAATGGCGTAGCGGTGCAAACATTCTGCCAGCATCGATTTGCCGACACCGGTTTCACCCAATAGAAGGATGTGCATGCCGTGAGGTGGATAGAGAAGCGCTGCTTTCCCTTGTTGAATGACGTTTTTTAAACTGCCGTCCACGCCTAGCAATCGATCCAGGGTGGTCTGGGTTGGCGGGGAATACTCCTGCTCGATGGCAGTAAAAAGAACCGGTCTGCCAGCACTTTTGCCCACCTTTCCCTCCCGCCATAGTTGATTTAACAGACGACTGACATTGGCCCGGTCCAACCCTAGCAAATCAGCCAGTTCGCTGGCGCTGACCTCTGCGTTGGCTCCCAACTCATTCAATTTCCGCAAGATGATTTCTTTCCTGCTCAGAGAAGTCTCCGTGGGTTCTTGATGATTGGACAGCTCTCTTCCCTCCTTCATGATCGCTATGGACAATTTCTCCATCATCAGCTGAACTCCCTTTTACCGAAAATACTTGGCTGGAGGAGATCCGGAGTTTCAGGGGGATCTCTGAAGTGAGATGAAGAAGGATTGGATACCGTGTTGTATAATGAATCCATATACCAGCTCAATGAGGAACTGGGAAGAAATTGCGGGGTGATCGAGATGGACGATAATCAAGGAAGAAAGTTATACCATCACCTGGTGGGCTGCTTGGAACTGACTTCAGAGCAGAAACAGATCCTATGGGATGAACTGCAAAACTGGTTCGGAACCAATCCAGAGGAATACGCGGAGCCACCGGAGACGGAGGAGTCGGCGAAGGAGCAGGTACTACAATTGATCCATCGAATGGGATAAAAAGAGGTTTGCGGCATGCGCTTTTGCCGCTGAAAAGTTATCGGCAGGCGTGGGGAGGCAAAATCTTGGCATGGGATGGGAGCCTCTTCGCCACCTGCCGAAAATCAGTTCCAGAGCTCGTTCCTTGACGGATAGGG
>CAUGKZ010000139.1 GCA_959600065.1 uncultured Kroppenstedtia sp.
CGCCGTCTCGTCATCTTCTTCCTCTTCCTCATTGGCAGGGGTGAGCAGGATATATTTATGACCATTATCCTGTTCAAAGCGGAAGAGCACTTCAAAGGTCTCCTCCTGCCCATCCTCATTGGTGATAACGATCATTTCTTGTTCATGTTCATGGTTCCCATTCTCACTCATCTCTATTCCTCCTTCGGGCTTCCAGATACCCTTGCAGAATCCAGGAGGCCGCCATCCGATCCACTACTTTTCGCCGTTTGCGACGACTTAGATCGGCATCGATCAAGGTCCTTTCCACTGCAACGGTGGACAATCGTTCATCCCAGAGTTCCACCGGGATTTGAAAACGTTCTCCCAATTCCTGGCCCAACTGCCGACAGGCTTCCCCTTTTTCTCCAATGGATCCATCCATATTGCGGGGCAAGCCTACCACTAGGGCTTCCACTTCATAATCCTCAATCAGTTGGGCGAGGCGATCTATCCAATCGAGATGATCCCGTTGTAGGACTTCCACACCCTGAGCAGTCCACCCCATCGGATCGCTGATCGCCACTCCCACTCTTTTTTCTCCGAGGTCCAATCCCATGATTCGGGTCAATCGATTCGCTCCTGACCATCCAATTTCTTTGATTCATCCCTAGGAAGAGAATAAATCTCGCTCTCAAAAATAGGTTCAAAGCAGTACCAGGGTATATCTGATCCATCTATTGCCGGGAGCACTTCTCTTCACATCGGCACTAAATGACCAGATACGTTCTAATCCTGTTGTTGATTGGATTCAAGAAAGGTTTTTACCAATTCCTCCAGCAGTTCATCCCGTTCCAGTTTGCGGATCAAGGCACGGGCGTTATTGTGTCGGGGAATATATGCCGGATCTCCGGAGAGGAGATACCCCACTAACTGGTTGATCGGATTGTATCCCTTCTCCTTGAGAGCAGAGTATACCATCAACAACACTTCTCGGGGGTTCGCTTCCTGATCCTCTCCACGGAAGTCAAATTTCATTGTTTTATCCATGGATCGTCTTAACACCTCTTTCTATCTATTGGCCCATCTTTCTGTAACCATTCGCCTTTTCAGATTCATTTCCTCTTTTTCATGAAATTGCTTTATGAAAAGAAGAAAGGAAATTGGTTACCCTTGTACTTTAATATATTCTATCGCAGCAGCCAAAGCTTCATCCAATTTCTCCGGTTGCTTGCCCCCGGCTTGAGCCATGTTAGGACGTCCCCCTCCTCCGCCACCACAGTGGGATGCCGCTTCTTTGACCAATTTTCCGGCGTGGAACCCTGCTTTTACATAATCGGAAGAGACCGCAGCCACCAATTGCACTTTTCCTTCACTTGCCGCGCCGAGGAGAATGATCCCTTGGGGAATCCGGGTTTTCAGATCATCCACCATCTGTCGCAGTCCTTCCATGTCGGGAATGTCCACTCGCGCCGCCAAAACCGGAACCCCGTTGATTTCCTTTATATCCCGAGCCAGATTTTCCCCTTCCAATCGATTCAGTTTCGAGCGCAGAGATTCATTTTCCCGGGTTAATTCCTTGGTCCGGTTCTGTAAGGTCTCCAATCGTTCCACCACTTCAACGGGTTGGGTTTTGAGATGACGGGCGACCTCTTCCAAAATGTCCAGCCTGTTTTCAAGGTGGCGATAGGCTTGACGACCGGTCACCGCTTCCAAGCGACGGATGCCAGAGCCAATCCCGCCTTCGCTCACCAGCTTGAATAGTCCGATCTCCCCTGTCTGTCGCACATGAGTGCCACCGCATAGTTCCAGACTGTAATCTCCCACCTGGACTACACGCACCCGATCTCCGTATTTTTCGCCAAACAGGGCCATCGCCCCCATCGCTTTGGCCTCTTCCAAGCCTTTCTCAAAGGTTTCCACCGGGAGATTGGCCCAAATCTGTTGATTGACCCGTTCTTCCACTTCCCGTCTCTCTTCCTCAGTCAAGGGCTCCATATGGCTGAAATCAAATCGGAGCCGGTCGGGGGCCACCAGGGAACCGGCTTGATTCACATGTTCCCCTACCACTTCTTTCAGTGCTTTGTGCAGCAGATGGGTGGCTGTATGGTTCTTCACCACATCTTCCCTGAATCCAGGATCAATCCGGGCATCTACCGGGTCCCCTTGCCGCAGAGTTCCGGCTTCTACCCGAACTTGATGGACATGTTCCCCGCGGGGGCCTTTTTTTACATCCTCCACGATCAACCGGGCACCGGGTGCGAGGATCTCTCCGCGATCTCCCACCTGGCCCCCGCTTTCGGCATAAAAGGGGGTTTCCTTCAGCAGAACGAAGCAATGGCTTCCTTCATCCACCTTCTCCACCAAACGCTGATCCTGAATCAGGGCCACCACCTGGGTGTCCGCCTGGCGGGAGGTATACCCGATAAAGTGAGTCTCCACATCCAAATCAGCTAGGACGCCTCCTTGGACTTGCATACTCCCTTCATCTTGGCGGGCCTTTCGTGCCCGTTCCCGCTGGCGGGCCATCGCCTGCTCAAACCCTTGGGTATCCACCGACAATCCCTTTTCTCGCGCAAAG
This sequence comes from uncultured Kroppenstedtia sp., assembly GCA_959600065.1. Lineage (GTDB taxonomy): Bacteria > Bacillota > Bacilli > Thermoactinomycetales > DSM-45169 > Kroppenstedtia > Kroppenstedtia sanguinis. Next base: position 2,540 of record CAUGKZ010000139.1, read on the forward strand.
TCTTCTGTCAGATCCAGCGGAAACCCATAGGTGTCATACAGAGTAAAGGCGTCGGAACCGCTGATCTCCTTTTTGCCTTCTTCCTGGAGTTTTGCTGTTTTCAACTCCAATAGATGCAAACCCTCAGACAAGGTTTCCAAGAACCGTTCCTCTTCCTTTTGGATCACCTGCCGGATCAGGTCTTTCTTTTGGGACGGCTCCGGATAAAATTCCTCCATCATTCCGACCACGACATCGGTCAAAGAATAAAGGAAAGCCCGTTCAATTCCCAAGGTGCGTGCATACCGAACTGCCCGACGCAACAGCCGTCTCAGGACATACCCTCGTCCCTCATTAGAAGGGGTCACTCCGTCGCCGATGGCAAATACCAGTGTGCGTATATGATCAGCGATCACCTTGAGTGCAGTGTCAGTTTTCGGGTCCACTCCGTATTTGACACCTGTGCTTTCACAGACCCTTTGAATCATCGGCTGGAAAAGATCCGTGTCAAAATTAGTGGGAACCTCTTGCATCACCGATGCCATTCGCTCTAGCCCCATCCCGGTATCGATATTCTTCTTGGGCAATGGGGTGTAGCTCCCGTCGGGATTGTGATTATATTGGGAGAAAACCAAGTTCCAAATCTCCAGAAAGCGTTCATTCTCCCCCCCGGGATAGCATTCCGGATCCTCAGGGTCCCCATAAGATTCACCCCGGTCATAGAAAATCTCCGTGTTGGGTCCACTGGGCCCTTCCCCAATATCCCAGAAATTCTCTTCCAGCTTCACGATTCGTTTTTCGGGTATCCCCACTTGTTCATGCCAAATCCGATAAGCTTCATCATCTTCAGGATGGATGGTGACTGAAAGTCGCTCCGGATCCATCCCCATCCAGGCAGGATCCGTCAAAAACTCCCACGCCCACTGGATCGCCTCCTCCTTGAAATAATCTCCAATGGAGAAGTTGCCCAGCATTTCGAAAAAAGTGTGGTGGCGAGCAGTGTATCCCACGTTTTCGATATCGTTGGTCCGGATCGATTTTTGTGCATTAACCATCCGGGGATTATCCGGTTTCACTCGACCGTCGAAGTATTTCTTTAACGTGGCCACCCCGCTGTTAATCCACAGGAGAGTCGGATCATCCACAGGAACCAGAGAGGCACTGGGTTCCACCCGATGTCCTTTCTCCTGGAAGAAATCAAGAAACTTTTTCCGAATCTCATTGCCTTTCATCTCATTCATTCCCTTCAACCCAAATAAAAAAACCTTCCATCCCTTCAGGGACGAGAAAGGTTCCCGCGGTACCACCCCGATTACCCCCGTACTCTCGACGAAGGTCTCTTAAAAAGATAACGGCAGTAAAGGACGCCGGCGGTTTACACCCGCACTCCGGAACTGGCTTTCAACCGCCTGCATCCGCAAAAGGCCTCTCAGCCGGGGACCTTTCTCTCTGAGCGAGCATCCGGTTTACTTCGGTTCCCTCAACGCTTTTACGATATAAATCAGCAGGTTGTCCCGCCTATTATACTACGAATGATCCGCACTTCATACCTGTTAGGGGTGTTTTTTCATGTAATGAGCTGCCACATGTTCCACGATCACTTTGACAACAGCAAAGAAGGGAACCCCCAGAATCAGGCCGATGAGTCCACCGGCTTCCCCTCCAACCAAGAGGGCAAAGATAATAAACAGAGGGTGCATATGCAACGTCTTGCCCACGATCTGGGGAGAGAGGATATTTCCCTCTAAGGTTTGGACCAGTAGATTCACCACGATCACCGCGATCATCTTCTCCGGAGAGATCGCCATCGCCACCAACAAGGCAGGGATCGCCCCGAAAATGGGACCCAGGTATGGGATCACATTGAAAACAGCCACCAACAAGGCGAGAATCAGGGCATAGGGCAGGTGAATCACCAGATACCCGATATAGGCCAGTATACCCACACTGGCACAGACGAGCAACTGTCCCCGGATATAATTGCCCAATGCTTCATCCACATCCCGCAATAAACGATACACTTCCTTGCGCCGACGGACAGGAAGCATGGTGATCACTGATTTCTCGATCACATCCACATCTTTCAACATGTAAAAAGCGAGGAAGGGGATGATCACTGCCAAAAAAAGTTGGTTCAGAGTGGAACCCAGCGAATCCATCAGATGGTCTACCCCGTCAGTGACAGCACCTTCTACCCGATCAAGGGCTTTCTCGATCCCCAGGCGGATACTCTCGGGTAGGGAATCCTTACTGTCGTTATATTGGTCAATCCAGGACTGAACCCGGGCATTCCATTCCGGCAGATGCTCAGAAAGCTCGACCAATTGGGCATTGAGCAGGGGGACCAAATGGGTCAAAAGAATGACGATGGCACCGATAAACAAAGAATAGATGAACAGAACGGCCAGGGAACGGGGAAAAGAACGTTGGGCCAACAGATTGACCACTGGATTCAGGAGATAGGAAATGATCACTGCGACCAAAAAAGGACCCAACACGGCTTTGGTAAAGAGAAACAATCCTCGAATTAGCGGTTCAATCTGGACCAGCAAAAACAGGATTCCCAAGATCACGAGAACCAGCAAAGCCGTCCCCAGCCAGCGGCTTTGCGTCAACCGATCCATACGTCCACCCCCTAGAATTGTTAAAATAAAAGTATATATATGGATGTCAGGGCTGTTGATTAGCCATGGTGTGCGCTACTACACGACCTACCATCCCACAGGAAGTGAAACGGGCCGCTCCGAATCTGACCATCGGGCAGGGCAAAGCCGGAAGGTCAGCAACGCAAGAAGGAGTGTCTCCCCTAGAAGCGTTGTGAAACTCATTGATTGGACAGTTGGGATGAGATTTCACCTGTCGTTCTGTTGTTCTGGCGAGCCAAAGTCACTCCATGTGAAACCCCGTCCTCCCTGTATAGCGTAAGAAGGAGTAAACCAATCCTAGGCAGGACGGGTATCCTGTGGGTATGGTGATTTTTTCTATCTCAGGGCTTCAACCCATCAAGAGGAAGCGCCTGTGGCGCATCCTTAATTTCAGATTGTAGTGCCTGTGGCGCATCCTTAATTTCAGATTGTAGTGCCTGTGGCGC
>CAUGKZ010000140.1 GCA_959600065.1 uncultured Kroppenstedtia sp.
CAAGCGATGGACCGGATCGAAAACTTTGTGATCCACTCTTAAATGCCTCCACCCCTTGTCTAGTGAGACAGGGGGGTTATATTTTTCTATAGTTACTTGACAAAAGTAAGCCGATTTAATTATTATAGTTAGGTAGGGAAGTGCTATTGAATCTAGGTTTCAAGAATGGGCAATCTTAATAAGGAGGTGAAGTGGTTGCAGTGAACGTGATTACCACGCCCTAACATTCACTGCGCTAGCCTGGATTTTTGTACTTAATCCTGGGGTTGAGGTGGGTGAAAAACCCTCCAGCAATGATACATGGGCTATCCGGGTACACCTTGACCTTCATCGATATGTAAAACAACCGGAGCAACCAAATAGGAAAAGGGGAATCTCACATGGCGAACGTGAAATTGGCGATTATTTATTACAGCTCTACTGGAACCAACTATCAGCTGGCCCAATGGGCAGAAGAAGGTGCTAAGCAGGTCGGCGCTGAAGTGAAAATAGTCAAGGTTCCTGAATTGGCACCGATGGCTGCCATTGAAGGCAACCCTGCATGGAAAGCTCACTATGAAGCAACACAAGATGTGCCAGAGGCCACCTTGGGAGACTTGGAGTGGGCGGATGCGATCCTGTTCAGTATCCCGACTCGATTTGGAAACCTTCCTTCTCAGATGAAGCAATTTATTGATACGGCCGGAGGTCTTTGGGCCCAAGGAAAACTGGCCAACAAGGCGGTCAGTGCCATGGTCTCAGCTGGCAACGCCAACGGTGGACAGGAACAGACGGTCTTGTCCATGTATACCACCATGTATCATTGGGGAGCGATCGTAGTAGCGCCAGGGTACACAGATGATTCGGCTTACAAGGGCGGCGGCAATCCCTATGGAACCAGTGTCACGGTGGATTCAGAAGGAAACATAGTGGAAGATGCCAAAGATGCGGTGATACATCAGGCCAAACGGACGGTCACAGTTGCCGGTTGGATCAAACAAGGACTGCAAGAGTAAATCAAAAACCCGGAAACGCGTTGCGGCGTTTCCGGGTTTTCTTCATCTGAGGCTGTAATCCCCCAGTTTGACAAACTGATAGCCCTGTTTGCGCAAGATGGGGATGGCTTCTTGCACCCCTGCAGAAGTTCCGCTTCCGGGGCGGTTCATATGGAGAAGGGCGATTGAGCCGGGACGGGAATGAAGGAGTGCCTGTTTCACTTGATGGGAATTATAAGTGCCCCCGGCGTCACCCAAGATATCAAAATTGACCGCTTGGATTCCCAACTCGGCAGCTGCCTTTACCGCTATGTCATCATAGTAGGCGGTGCCGGAACGGAAAAATTTGGGCGGCTTGCCGGTCATCACGCTGATTTTGCGATGGTTCACCAGAATCTCATCCAGTACTTCCTCTAGATTGGCTGTTCCCCGGATACCATAAACCGAACGGCCGTCGACGGATAGCGGACGATGCTCGGTGCCGTGATTGGCGATTTCAAACAAAGGGTGGGCCGCCAGTTTGCGGAATAGAGAAGGGTGAGCATCGATCCAGCGCCCGTTGATAAAGAGCGTGGCGGGAATCTCTTCCCGTTCCAGATAGCGGATCAGCTCTTGGTCTACTCCGTTTCCCTGGATGCCGCCGCAAGCATCAAAGGTGAGGGCGATCACCTTCTCCTCGGTGTCTAACCTCTGTTTCACACCAGGGGTTTTCTCGCCCCAGTGTTTCGGATGTTGGTGTTGGTAGGTGGAAAGCACCTGCCGAATTTCTTCTTTGGACAAGGGATCCCTGGATAGCTCCTCACTTTTTGGCTTATCCAGGGATGGACTCTCTTTAGTTTCGGTTTTGGAATCCTCTGGCGTCTGTGCTTGTGGCAGAGTGCAGGCACAGACGCTTATGACCAGGACGGTCCAAACGAGTCCAGCCCGGATCCATAGTTTCATCTTTTTCACCCCATCTAAATGACGATTGGACATGGATATCATACCGGCTCAAATCCAAGCGGGCAAGCAGGGAACCCGGGGGTGATTTACAACCAGTGGACTTCTCCTGTATATTAAATCTAAACAAGTATAGGACATCAATACCGAGGGATGCCTAGAGACTGCATCCCTCGGTAGATTACGTAAATGAGGGAGATCGATGAAGCGATTAAAAGCCTACCGCTTTCCATTGCTATTGTTGGCTTCCGTGGTCGCAGGCAGTGTGGCGGGATGGTTTTTGGGGCCGAAATCCGTGGTGTTGAAACCCTTGGGAGATATTTTTCTCAATCTGTTGTTCACGGTAGTGGTGCCGCTGGTGTTTGTTACGATCAGCAGTTCCATTGCCAACATGGGAACATTGAAACGATTGGGACGGATTATGGGTACTTTATTGTTGGTTTTTGTCTTGACCGGAATTATCGCGTCCGTGGTGATGCTATTTAGTGTTCAATGGTTCAATCCAGGGGAAGGTGTATCGGTATCCCTGGGGAAAGAAGAGAGTCCTGAAAACTCCTTGACTTTATCGGAGCAGATCGTCCAGGCACTGACTGCTCCAGATTTCAAAGATCTTTTGTCCAAGGAAAATATGCTCGCCTTGATTCTGTTTGCGATACTATTTGGTACGGCGGTCAGTATGTCGGGAGAGAACGGAAAAACCGTCGCTCGGGGACTGGCAGCCTTGTCTGAAGTTCTGGTCAAGTTGGTTGGGGTGATTATGTGGTTTGCCCCGGTGGGGTTGGGATCTTACTTCGCTTCTCTAGTAGGGGAATTTGGCCCCAGTCTGGTGGGTTCCTATTTAAAGGCAGTCGCGGTCTATTATCCTGTAGCTGTTCTTTATTTCTTAGTTTTTTTCAGCTTGTATGCTTGGGTGGCAGCTGGAAAAATTGGTTTCCGGAAATTTTGGTCTAACATTTTTCCCTCCGCAGTCACCTCATTGGCCACCGGTAGTAGCGTGGCATCGATCCCAATCAACTTGGAAGTGTCACGAAAAATCGGAGTTCCCCCGGATATCCGGGAGATGGTGATTCCGATGGGAGCCACCCTCCATATGGATGGCTCTTGCTTGAGCGCCATTCTGAAGATCTCATTTTTGTTCGGATTGTTCCAGATGCCTTTCCATGATATCCAGGATTATTTGACAGCGATCCTGGTAGCCATCCTTTCCGGAATGGTGATGTCGGGAGTTCCCGGTGGGGGATTCACAGGTGAACTCCTCATTGTCAGTCTGTATGGATTTCCCCCGGAAGCCCTTCCCGTCTTGGCTGTCCTGGGGACCTTAGTGGATCCGGTGGCGACGATGGTCAACAGCGCGGGAGATACTGTCGCCGGGATGCTAGTCGCGCGATTTGTGGAGGGGAAAGAGTGGATCCAGAAAAAATGGGAGAACGTTCTTGTGTGAAGTAACAAAAAAGACTCGGCCTACAGGCCGAGTCTTTTTTGTGCCCTTAGATGAGTCTTTTCATTCCAGCTCCCGGAACACCCCGATCACTTTGCCGAGGATGGTCACCTCCGGTAGCCGGATCGGTTCCATGGTATCGTTCTCAGGTTGTAGTCGGATGTTGTCTTTCTCTTTGTAGAAACGCTTCACGGTTGCTTCGTTCTCGGGGGTCATAGCTACAATCATGTCTCCGTTGTTCGCCGTTTTTTGTTGACGGACTACGACATAATCCCCGTCCATCACTCCGGCGTTGATCATACTATCTCCACGAACAGACAGGATAAATGCCGAATGATCCGGACCGACCATCCGACGGGGAACGGGAAAATACTCTTCCACATTTTCCACGGCAGTGATCGGCTCCCCAGCGGTCACTTTTCCAACGAAAGGGACCATCATCGTCTGGGAGGAAAGATCGGGAATCAGATCATTTGGATCCAGTACTTCGATGGCCCGGGGTTTAGTGGGGTCCCGTCGAATCAGCCCTTTTTTTTCCAGTCGATTGAGGTGTCCGTGGACGGTGGAGCTGGAGGCTAGTCCAACCGCTTCCCCAATTTCGCGGACGGAGGGGGGGTATCCCTTTTCTCGCACTTCCTGTTTTATGTAATCTAAGATGGCCTGTTGGCGTGACGACAATTGACTCAAATGGCTCATCCCCTTTCCTTGGCTCCCGGTTTCGCTGATGAGTTATTTTCTACAAGTATACATGATGTTTGGCAAAAGAACAAACATCAGTTCGAATCGTGCCAGAACATACATTTCCATCATAAATGGACCCGGATCCACATAGCTTGTACCATCATCCTCCGGAGGGAGAGATCTCATGTTCAGGACCCGACGAATCGTTCTTGTGGTTGCAACTCTTGCCCTCGTAGTCGTCATCGGCTGTTGGTTTCAAGGGATGGGAAATGCGGAAGGGCAGACTCCATATCGCGTGATCCAAGTCCAATCCGGGGATACTTTGTGGGGGCTGGCGAGAAAACACGGGGATCCGAGACGGGATGTGCGAGAGACCATCACAGTGATTCGGGATGTGAATGGATTGAAGGAAAGCGATCTCCTACCCGGTCAGAAACTGAAGGTTCCGATGAGCGTCAAAGAAGAGGCCCCTAACGACTGAAGGGCCTCTTCTTGGGCAAGGCTAACGGTATCGGATATAGGTGATCTCTTTTTTTAAATCTCCCAATCCTTCTATAGCATGAAGGACAATAACGGGTACGATATCATCTTTGGTGGAGTCGGAGAGGGCCAGCTTCACCAGCTTGATATCATGATAGATAAAGGAAAAATCGATTCGATGGACGACGTCTTCTGAATGAATGGATTTTTCCACCCGGCGTAGATCATGACTCAGCTTATTCAATTTGCCGATCAAGCGTTGTTTCATCTCCCGACTCAGTTTGTAGTTAGAGTAGTTCTCCACGGTGATCTTGTATGTGTCCGAAATCTCGTCCAGGATCTTCATCCCTTTTTCTTCTTCAAAGCGATCGATGTAGTTTTGTGTCCGCATCTGCTGGTATCCCGAGTGGACTACCAGCGTGGCGACGATGACGAACAGATAGATCAGTCCTGTGCGTAAAATTGACCTCCACTTTTCGTTCACTGGGTCCCCTCCCGCTTCCACTGCTTTGTCCCTATGTATATGGACAGGGGGAGAAGGTTAGCACAACAAATCGGATTATAAAACAAGCCCCTTAAAGGGGCTTGTCATTTAGCGATATCCGAGATAATGGAGAGTGTCCTGAATCGACTGCTTACCTTGATCGATGCAATCGGGGATCCCAATCCCACTATAAGAGGCTCCCACGGGGAAAAATCCGGGCAACTGCTGACGACAAGTCTCCTCCATACGTTTCAACCAGTCGGCATGACCCACCGTATATTGGGGCATCGCTTCCCGCCAGCGGGTGATATGAGTGAATGTCGGATCCGCTTCGATTCCTTGGATCTTTTGCAAATCCGTGCGAACCCGATCCAGGATGTATTGATCTGTTTCTTCCACAATCGAATCATTTCCAAAACGTCCAACATAACAACGGATGAGTGCTTTACCTTCTGGTGTGGTGTGGGGCCACTTTTTGTGGGTCCAGGTGCATGCGGTGATGGTGGTATCCTCCTTGCGCGGGATAACAAAGCCTGTCCCATCAACATCTTCGGGCAATGCTTCGCGGTCATATCCCAGGATCACCGTAGCCACTGAA
>CAUGKZ010000141.1 GCA_959600065.1 uncultured Kroppenstedtia sp.
CGATATCCTGAGATTTGGGATCGGAAGGGCTGAAAGTGCCAATCCCCACCCGTTCATCCTCTGACAGAATCACCCGTTCCACCGGCACATCTTCGATTCGCCCGCCATATTCCTCCTTCAAACGCAGGCGACAATAAGGACACGGATTGCCTTCAATCCGAACGCCCAGTTCTTCCTCTACCCCCGGACGCATCGACACAGGGATGAGATGGAGCGGCTCTTCCTGCATCGGACAACCCTTGATGCCATAAACCGCTCCGGCATCGGTACGGGAATACTGCTCCAGTCCTCGTTTCAACAGGGTGACAATCGTGGATTTCCCTCCGGATACCGGTCCCATCAAGAGTAAGATTCGCTTGCGCACATCCAGCCGCCGTGCCGCCGAATGGAAATATTCTTCCACCAAACGTTCAATGGCCCGATCCAGACCGAAGAGCTCCTGGCTGAAGAACATGTAATTTTTGTTTCCGTTCTCATCCTTCTCCACTCCCGCATCTGCAATCATACGATAAACCCTGGAGTGGGAGGTTTGGGCCAGCTCCGGGCGTTGTCGAACCATCTCCAAATACTCCGCGAACGTCCCTTCCCATGACAGTTTCTCTTCTCTTTGCCGCTGCTCTGCGATGCGTTTCAGGATGTCCATAAGTCTCCTCCCCGTTCCCGTTCGCTGATTCGAAAAAGACCGATGATCCATGTACATCTTCAAAGTCCCCCGGCGGAAGATGCTCCCTCCCAGGGCTGTTGATGAACCATAAAGTGGATGATGGGAACGAAATGACCCTTTCGTTCTTCCCATTGCCTCCATCGTAAAATATCGCTTGAGGGGACGGGGATGGTGGGACGGCTACGATCTCTTGCAAAGAACGCATAGCGAGACCCGGGAGCGGAAAGCGACCCTGGCGAGACTTGTGCCCTATGGGTGCAAAGGCTCTTCACCCTCCCACCATCCCGACCTGATTTCCTGCCTTAAATATGGCTAATCAACACCTGGCTTCCTCCGCTCTTGAAAACTATTGATTTAAGTGAAATTTCCTGTAGGGGGGTAGTGATATATATGTATGCGGAGAAAGGGACAATGTTTCAACCTATTTCCCATGACTCCATGAAATCAGCAGGGTCCCCATCCGGCACCAGGTTCTTGGAGCATATCACCCTGGAGACTGAAAGAGGCTCATCCCCCCGCTAATTCAGTTAATTTTATCCATAAAAGTACAGACAGAGGAAAGATTATAGTCTTAAAAGTCTATTGACCCCGTTCCTGATGAAATCTATGATGATTACGAGCCTGACAAGATTTTACGTGATGATATATTTCCAAACTTCGAAAAAGGGGGAAACATCTTGGACGAAAAGCGAAAGAATCGCAAACGGGGCTCCAAAGCGAAGGTCGTCTGGATCTCCGGCATCACGGCAACAGCCCTTGTAGTCGGCTCCCTAGCTTACGCCGGTGCCTTTGAATCGGACAAGAAACCAACGGCAGACAAGCCCTCCAACACCCAATCCACCCAAGTCGCCGCGGATGACGGCCCCGATATGGAAAAGATGGCAGATATGCCCGATCAGGAATTGGTGGACCATATTTCCTATTACGACGAGATCACCGATTCCAAGGAAGAGATCGTGCAAAAGAACCAAAAAGCCGTCTACATAGTGAAGAAAAATTCCGGGAATTCATCTGCCAAGCCCAACTTGGATGACAAAAAGTTTCGAGATGAGGTTAAAGCTGCTGCGACCAATCTGGACCAATTGACTCCACAACAGAGACAGGAGATCACCCAGTTTGTCACAGACGTGGGCAAATACGAAAATAAATTGAACAACCAACGGATCCGTGAATTGACGGAGAAGGGGAAAAGCAAAGGTCTTACCAAAGATGAACGGATGGAACTGATCAACCTTCAACCGATCAAAAATCCGGGTCACGTTCTGAAACCTCAGTCGGACAAAGGAATTGAAAAACCGGAAAAAGAACAACCCGAAAAGGAACAACCAGAGAAGCAGCCTGGGGATCAACCTGACAAAGAACAACTTCCCGAAAAACAACCCGGGGACAAACCTGACAAAGAACAACCGGAGAAACAGCCCGGGGACAAACCTGATAAAGAACAACCAGAGAAACAACCCGGGGATCAACCCGATCCGGAACAACCTGGCGACAGACCCGATCCAGAACAGCCAGGTGACAACCCAGATCAGGAACAGCCCCCAGTGGAACAGCCTGGAGAGGAACCCGATGAGGAACAACCTCCCGCAGAACAACCCGGAGAGGAGCCTGATGAAGAACAACCTCCGGCGGAACAGCCCAAAGATGAACAAAACCAATTGGAAACAGAAAAGAACGGCTACGATCGAAAAAAAGCAGTGGATTACGCCTACAAGTGGTGGAACCAACGTAATAATAAAGAGTATGGATACTACAGTCGGGTCAATGGCAACTGTGATGCCTGCTGGTATGACTGCACCAACTTCGTCTCCCAGGTGATCAAAACTGGCGGCATCAAAGAGAAAAAGGGACGATACGATTGGTACGACTACTGGTTCTACGATGACAAACAGCCGGGCTTGTCTTGGGCCGTGGCGCACAGCTTCTATAAACACATGGATGAAGTCCGTAAAGCCCAAAACGCGGAGGACATCTCCCAATTGAAAGCGGGCGACATCCTCAGTGTGGACTTTGAAGGAGACGGCAGTATCGACCACAGCGTCGTCGTCACCAAAATTAAAAACAACAGAATCTATGCCACTTACCACTCCAATGACAATAAGGACAAAGAGATTACGGATTGGTTAAGTGTATATAAAGTTCGTGCCTTTAAAATGGGCACTGTGAAAAACTGAATCCATGATCAAATCCCCCTGTCCTGGTGGACAGGGGGATCTTTATTTTCGAATCAGGAGGCGAAGATTCCCTTCCCTTCCTGAATCTCCGTCAGTAATTCCTCCATCGTACCTTTTTGGTCCGGCTGATAAGTAGGCTCTCCGCGATCGATCAGACAATCGGTGACCAGATACGTCTTCATGCCGATCGTCCCTGCCACCAAATCCTCCTGAACATCATTGCCGATCATAGCACACTCTTCAGGTGAGACTCCCATGGCTGCTGCCACTTCCCGATAATAATCGGGATTCGGTTTGCAAAAATGAGTCTCTTCATAGACCGACACCCATTCCACCAGATCCTCCACTTGGGCCCAGCGCATTCGCTCCCGGATCGCTACCCCAGGAAAAACGGGGTTGGTGGCGACGGCTACCCGATAGCCACGATCCAAGGCGGTTTCCAGCACTTTCCTAGACCTTGGCGAGGGTTGAACCTGTTGCTTCAATCTTGGAAAGCGCTCACTGTAAAACTTATCAAAGATCGGCCAGATCTCCTCTTTTTTCAGTCCGGCCTGGGACAGCAACCGTTCTGTAAACACCTGTTCATTGGTACAACTGCCGTCTGGATCGCCAATCATGGTTTCAGTGGCATCCCAGATCAGCGGGACCAGCTTGTCCTGTGGTAAAATCTCTTCCATATAAAGAGCCAATTCTTTCATGTAAGATCTGATAAAAACCTTTGAATCCATCGGCAACAGGGTTCCGTCCAAATCGAAACATAATACTTTTAGCATCCTCTCACCCTCTCCTCTTGATCAATCCAATCCGGGAAAACCCATCTGCCGCAAAGCTTCATACAGGATGATCGCTGCGGAGTTCCCCAGGTTGTGGGAGCGAACCACTGGCTGCATCGGGATCCGGATTTGGGTATCGCGAAAGGTCTCCAAAATTTCCGGAGGCAGCCCCTTTGACTCCTTACCAAAGACGAAGATATCCCCATCCCGATAAGAGAAAGAACTATAACTTCGTGGAGCCTTGGTGGTGGCACAAAAAAAGCGCCCCTCGGGAAAGGATGCGGCAAACTCCGCAAAGGAGTCATAATACCGGACATCCACCTGATACCAGTAGTCCATCCCCGATCGTTTCAGATATTTATCCTCAGTAGAAAATCCGAGGGGACGGATCAGGTGAAGCACTGTACCCGTCACTGCACAGGTGCGGGCGATATTGCCGGTGTTATTGGGAATCTCCGGTTCAACCAGACAAATGTGAAACGGCATAAGCTTTCCAACCCTTTCCGATCAGTTCCTTTTCTATTGTATCGAAAAACGAATCAAATTCCCAACTCTGCAGACACCCCTCTCTTTTTCTTGTTGTATCAAGGAAGAAGAGGACGTATACTGGGAATATCTTGTCTCAAGGGGGAGTATAATGTCGAAGATTGCGCTGGTGACGGACAGTTCCTGCGATTTGCCTGTCGACCTGTTGGAACGCTGGAAGATCCGGGTGGTTCCCCTGCGTATCATCTATCAGGAACAGGAATATCGGGATCGGGTGGAGATCACACCGCAGGAAGTTTACGATCGGTTGGATGAGGAGATTCCCAAAACCTCCATGCCATCCCCTGAAGATATCCAACAAGTCTTCATTGAGTTGCAACAAGAGGGATACACTCATTGCATCGTAGTGACCCTCTCCTCCGGTCTAAGTGGCACATATAATAATTTTCGACTGATGGCCGAAGAGTTCAAGGGAATGAAGATTGATGTAATCGATTCCAAAGGCTTATCCTGGGTTCTCGGATTCCTCGTCTTGGAATCCGCCAAACTCATCAAGGAGAAATGGGACTACTCCGAAATCCTGAACCGAATTGAGAAGGCAAAAAGTCGGATTAAAGGATATTTTGTCGTCGATACATTGGAATATTTGAAAAAGGGGGGGCGCATCGGAAAAGTGGCCGCCTCCCTCGGTTCCATCCTCCACCTAAAACCCATCATCTCCCTCGACGAGGAAGGAAAATATTATCCTCAAAACTTGGCCCGTGGCAAAAAACAGTCGATGAAAAAACTGATGGACCCCATCCTCAAACAGATCGAATCCACCAAATCCCGGATTGCCATCCTCCAGGGCAAAGCGGAAAAAGAGGCGGAGGCGCTAAAAGAAAAGCTGAAGGAATCGGAAAATATCTGCGAACTGTATGTCAGCTCCATCAGCCCCGCTCTGGTCGTCCACACTGGCCCCGGTCTGCTGGGACTGGTGATCCAACCGGCGGAAGAAAAGGAGTAAGCTCGTCTCACTTCCTAAGTGAATCGAAGACCTGGTCCATCACAGATCGTGATTCGACAACCCCAATCCCTGGATAAAAAAACGGACGATTTCCTGGTGACAAGGCAGGGAAATCGTCTCTTTATGAACAGGAGTTTTACATTGCGCAGGATTCTTGCGTATTTCAAGTTCCGCCGCAATAACGATTCGATCCAGATCCATCCTTTTCAGTCTTTTGCGATGGATGGTCATCGCGCAGTTGACCAGCGGTTTGGGACCGGAGGTCTTTTGCCTGTTGCGCTCTTAATTTTTCCGCATCCATGCTTTGTTGATCCGGTCGTTTATTTTCGGTCAATTCCATCACTCCTCTTATGCCATCCTGTAGAGACTGTGCATCCCATGAATCACTTTCCAAATCTCATCTTGTGAATACCCCAATTTTTTTAACGCCCATCAGGGCTGTTGATTAACCAGAAAATGGGCGGTGGAAGGGAGTCGTGTGCTGCC
>CAUGKZ010000142.1 GCA_959600065.1 uncultured Kroppenstedtia sp.
CCTACCCACCAAAACAGAACCTAGGCGGACAAAGGTTGCACCTTCCTCGACGGCCACCGTATAATCCCGCGACATCCCCATGGACAGATGAGGAAGATCCAGGCGGGAATCCCCGAGCTTCCTGATCTCTTGTCGAAGGCTCCGCAACTGTCGAAAAACGGGGCGCACTTCTTCCGGATCTTCCGTAAAAGGAGCCATCGTCATCAAACCTACTAACTCAAGCCCAGGGAGTTCCGCCACTTCGCGGGCAAAATCGATCACTTCTGTCGGCTTCAATCCGTGCTTCGATTCTTCCCCCGCCACATTGACTTGCAGGAAACAGCGGGTCCGTTGCCCCAAGTCTTCCGAACGACGGTTCAATTCCTGGGCGAGAGAATAGCGATCCAAAGAATGAACATATGTAAAGCGCCCTGCCACTGATTTTACTTTATTGCGCTGGAGATGGCCAATAAAATGCCAAACGCCCCGCTCCCCCAACTGTTCCCATTTGGGGATGGCTTCCTGAACACGGCTCTCCCCGATCTCAGTCAGACCGACATCCAGCGCTTGGCGAGTGGTCTCTACATCGACATACTTGGTGACGGCAATCACATTTACTTCTTCCAGATTTCGTCCAGCACGATCACATGCTTTGCGAATGTTTTCCTTTACCTGATGCAAGCGCTCTCTGATCTCATCCATCATCGTCATCCTTTCCCATTCCGATAAAAGAAACCATTCGCCCGGTTCGACCCCTGTCCCGGCGATGGGAATGGAAGAGTTCCGGATGGCAGCTGGTGCACCAGCCCGTAACCAGAACATGACGTTCTGACAAGCCTTCCTTCAGCAACAGACGGCGGTTGGTCTCCTTGAGATCCAACTTCCATTTACCTTCTCCCGTCCGATTCAAGATTTCCGGACAGGGTTCAGGAAACAGCTGAGCCACAGGTGTCGCCACCTGTTCGTCCACCTCATAGCAACAGCCGCCAATCGATGGTGCGATGGCTGCCCGGATATTCTCCCTCACCGCCCCGTGCCGAACCAGTTCACGGATCATCCGGGGTCCGATCCCACCCACAGTGCCCCGCCAACCGGCGTGAGCCACCCCGACGATCTCCGCGTCGGGACTGTAGAAGAACAGAGGGACGCAATCTGCATAAAAAGAGGTTAGAAGAATGCCCTGTTCCTGGGTGAATAAGCCATCCGTTGCAGAAAGGGCGGTTTCCATACTCCTGCCGCCTCGACCGCATTGGTCAGCGGTCACTTCCCGGATGTTCACCCCATGCACCTGTTCCCCGCAAGTCCATGCAGAAAACGGAACACCTAATTGTGCCATCAGCCGTTTCCGGTTGTGGATCACCCGTTCTGCAGGGGTATCCGTGTGCAACGCATAATCGGTACGTTCTGGGTCTTCTATGGATTCTCCATCTCTCGCGCTCATTCCTGCCAAAAGCTCCGGAAAATCCCTTTTCCATGGAACGAGAGCAAAGGTTGGAACCTCCATGTCTCTTTGTAGCTGAAACGGTTCCATCGGATTCCCCTCCCCCACCATATTACCACAGCCCTGAAAGGAGACAAAGCGATTACCGTAGTCATCCCTTTTCCGAACCCAGATGGGGGGACAAAAGAGGACGCGGCTCGGGGACTTCTTCCTCCTGTCGCCAGGGTTCCAAGCGGACCAGGATCACATCCGCTCCGATCCGTACAATCTGGCTCCAGGGAATCACCCATTCCTTGCCACCGGTAAACAGGCCAAACAGACGGGATTCCCCGGGGATAATGAGAGACTTCACCTTCCCCAGTCTAAGATCAATCTCCAGATCGTAGATCTGTCCCAGCTTACGCCCATCGCTGACATTGACAACATCTTTGGCTTGCAATTCCGATATCTTGATCATGGCCCCCACCCTGTCATTTCAGTCGTTTACTTTCCATTATATGAGACAGGACGGGGATATACCCTGGCCCATTCAAAAGAAAACCGCACAGAAGTGCGGTTAGAGAATATATTTATTCATCTGTTGAATCGCCGCTTTCTCCAGACGAGAGACCTGCGCCTGGGAAATGCCGATCTCTTCCGCCACCTCCATCTGTGTCTTTCCTTCAAAGAAACGCATGGATAAAATCATTTTCTCCCGATCGTTCAGCCGACCCATCGCTTCCCGGAGGGCAATCTCTTCCACCCAGTGCAAGTCCTTGTTCTCGTCATCCGCCAATTGGTCCATCACAAAGATGGGATCGCCTCCATCCTGGTAGATCGGTTCAAAAAGAGAGACCGGATCTTGGATCGCATCCAGCGCGAACACCACTTCTTCCTTGGACACGTTCAGCTCTTCGGAGATTTCATGGATCGTCGGTTCTCTAGAATGGCGGTAGGTCAAGGAATCCCTCACCTGAAGCGCTTTGTAGGCGACATCCCGCAGAGATCGGGAGACACGGATCGGATTGTTATCCCGGAGATACCGACGAATCTCCCCGATGATCATCGGTACCGCATAAGTGGAGAACTTGACATTTTGGCTCAGGTCGAAGTTATCGATCGCTTTCATCAATCCGATGCAACCCACCTGAAACAGGTCGTCCACATTTTCCCCACGATTATTGAAGCGCTGAATCACACTCAGGACCAGCCGGAGGTTGCCGTTGACCAGCTTTTCCCGGGCGGAGCGGTCTCCCTCTTGCTGCAGGGAACGAAAAAGGGCGCGCATCTCTTCGTTCTTCAGCACAGGTAACTTCGAAGTATCAACTCCGCATATTTCCACTTTGTTTCGCGCCATGGATTCCCCTCCTACGGACACAATTATTGTTAAGTATCTCCTGAGCAGGAAAAATTATAATGGCCGAAACAAATCGGATCTGCCCATCCCAAATGAAAAAAGGAGGGAAATCCCCTCCTGAAAGGTTTTATCATCCATCGGTTTTCAGAACTTATTTTTCTCCCTTTTGTCCATCGTCAACCCCCCGACACTCCAATAACTTTTCAAGTGCTCATGGAGAATGACACGATCCTTTTGCGAAGGTCAGGGCTGTTGATGAACCATAAAGTGGATGGTGGGAAGAGCGAAACGATCCTTTCCCTCTTTCCATTACCTCCATCGTAAAATATCCCTTGAAAAGACGGGGTTAGTGGGACGGCTACGATCTCCTGCAAAGAAGGCGAAGGCATCTTCAAAGGATTCTTCCCTGCCATCACCCATCCATAAGAAAAGCCGCTGTGCCAGCGGCTACACCATCTTATTAAATTCTTTGCGAAGGCGTTTGATAATCCGCTTCTCCAGGCGAGAAATGTAAGACTGGGAGATTCCCAGCAGGTCGGCCACATCCTTTTGTGTCTTCTCTTCCCCGCCATTGAGGCCGAAGCGAAGCTCCATAATCTTTCGTTCCCGTTCAGACAGCCGGGACAGCGCGGTTCGCAAAATCTTGCGATCCACCTGCTCTTCAATATTGCGATAAATGGTATCATTATCGGTCCCCATTACATCGGAGAGTAGTAGCTCATTGCCGTCCCAGTCCATATTGAGAGGTTCGTCAAAGGAAACCTCTGACCGAATTTTGTTATTGCGTCGCAGAAACATCAGGATTTCATTTTCGATGCAACGGGAGGCGTATGTGGCTAGCTTGATCTTCTTGGAAGGGTCAAAGGTGTTGACGGCTTTGATCAGGCCGATGGTGCCGATGGAAACCAAATCTTCAATATTGATCCCCGTATTTTCAAACTTGCGAGCGATGTAGACCACCAACCGGAGATTGCGCTCAATCAACATGGCTCGAACTGCCGCATCCCCACTGGGCAATCGGATCAACAGGTGCTCTTCCTCTTCCCGGGTCAGAGGGGGAGGCAGAGCCTCACTTCCCCCGATATAATATATTTCTTCTCCTTTTAACCCGATCTGAATAAGGATACGGTACCACAGCAATTGGAACGCCAACTTCCACTTCAGGACCATAGGATTGACCTCCTCCTTCCATCGTTCAAAACCAGCCTGGGATTCGACGGTTTTTTTATCCTGCAACCGACATGCAGGCGGGATGCAAAATCGCTTGGTACGTCCCATCCGTGGATAATCGCTTACTGTCCAGTCCGATCAACACGCTCCCCGCTTCGCGCCATCTTCCCTCCTGAAATACTTCCACCCGGTCAGGCTTCAGAGCGAGCATCAAGCCACCGTCACTGGCTGCTCCGCGAAAGGGTACAAACCGAATCCGTCTCATCCACTCTTCCGATAAGTCCGTTCCCCATTTTGCCCAATTTTTCTCCTGCGTCATGGCGACCAAGGGAGAGGGAAGAAAAGGAGCCAACGGTTCCAATTCCACCATCATCACCGGAATCCGGCTGATTGGATCTCGCAATTGATTGCCCGTATCGATCAGGCCGACGCATTCCACCTTCTTTCCATCGATCCAGATCCCCACTGGGGCCAGGAACTGATTCACACTTTGACGTTCTTGAATTGACCCGAAGGATATCCGGGCATACAACCAAACCAAAGGAAATGCCAACAAGACGAACACCCAAGACACAGGAGACCCCCACCCGTAAGATTGGGTCAGCAACATCCCATCAGATGCTTGGACCCCTTCGGAAAAGAAATAATGGAGTGCAAACATCCCACCACCGGTAACAAAGGAGATCAAGTAGAAAACTCCTAAGTTTCGCAAAAAAGCGAGTAAACCGCGAAAGCCCATGGCCACCCACACCATCAACACGGAAAACAGCATTTTTCCGATAAACGTGTAAGTCAGAAGTAAAGGCTGAACCAGGTGGCTCACGGCGTAGCAAGCACCGAGAAGTGCTGCTACCAGGATCCGCCAAATAGAAGTCTGCTGGCGGCGAATCGCAGAGGTCAACCACAACAGCAAAAAATCGATGCACAGGTTCAGGGCGAAAACCATGTCGGCATATATCACCATTTTGGGTTCCTTCCCCTATTCCAGGTAATATCAACTTGATATCAGCGTGACATCAGTATATCTCAATCCATTTTCAATGTCTGTCTAATCTTGCAGACGCTGAGTGACTTTTTTTGTCAATTCTTGGCGCAAAAAAAGGAGGCCTCAGCAAATTCTGAGCCCCCCAAAAGTATGGAACCTTGTTCATTCTTGAGTCCCCCGGCTCCTTTCGAAATCGGGGGTTACTTCTTCCGACGATGCCGCAGAAACGTAGGAATCTCCAGCCCCCCACCGTCGGATTGGGGTTTGACGAGATCGATCTGGCTCGGTTTATCCGCTGGGCGGACGTCCCGGTCCAATCCAAACTGGGGTTTTCCTTTCGCTTGTTCCGGTTCCTTCTGGTGATCAAAACCGGTGGCAATCACCGTCACCAAGATCTCATCCTTCAGATCCTCGTTGATCACCGCCCCAAAGATCATGTTCACTTCCGGATCGGAAGCTGAGGCGACAATATCTGCTGCTTCGTTCACTTCGTACAGGCTCAGATTGGTGCCACCGGTGATGTTCATCAGCACACCTCGCGCCCCATCGATGGATGTCTCCAGGAGAGGACTGCAGATCGCTTTTTTGGCCGCTTCTGTCGCCCGGGACTCACCGGTGGCCATCCCGATCCCCATCAAAGCTGAACCCCGCTCGGTCATAATCGTTTTTACGTCA
>CAUGKZ010000143.1 GCA_959600065.1 uncultured Kroppenstedtia sp.
GCCTCCTGATCTGAAATAGATGGAACTGAAACTGGATGAGGTGCGCAAGGAGAAGGATGCCGCCGTTCAAAGTCAGGAGTTTTAAAAAGCGGCTTCTCTCCGGGACACAGAGCAAAAACTGCGGGAAGAGCTGGAGTCGAATCGCAATCGTTGGAAAGAGGACCAAGGAAAGACGGACTCTGAAGTGGGGCCGGAAGATATCGCTGAAGTGGTGGGCAACTGGACGGGAATCCCGGTACGGAAACTGGCTGAGGAGGAATCAGACCGCCTCTTGAATTTGGAGAAGGTGCTGCACCAGCGGGTTATCGGCCAGGATGAAGCGGTACTCTCCGTCTCTCGGGCGATCCGGCGGGCGCGGGCTGGTTTGAAGGATCCCAAGCGGCCGATCGGCTCCTTTATTTTCTTGGGTCCCACGGGAGTCGGCAAGACGGAATTAGCCCGGGCCTTGGCAGAGGCGATGTTTGGCGATGAGGAAGCGATTCTGCGGATCGATATGTCTGAGTACATGGAGAAACACTCCACTTCTCGTCTCGTAGGAGCCCCTCCGGGATATGTCGGCTATGATGAAGGTGGACAGTTGACAGAGAAGGTTCGTCGTAAGCCCTACTCAGTGGTCCTGTTTGACGAAGTGGAGAAGGCCCACCCGGAAATCTTCAACGTCATGTTGCAAGTGTTGGAAGACGGTCGTCTCACCGATGGGAAGGGGCGGACGGTGGATTTCCGCAACACGGTGATCATCATGACTTCCAATGTGGGGGCCAACCTGATTAAGCAGAACAAGCGCCTTGGCTTTGCCATCGGGGACTCCGCTCAGGATGAATATGAAGCGATGAAAGAGAATGTGATGGAAGAGCTGAAAAAAACTTTCCGTCCTGAATTTCTCAACCGGATTGACGATGTGATCGTGTTCCACTCCCTCAAGGAAGAACATCTGCAACAGATCGTCAACCTGATGTCCAATCAGTTGCGCAAACGCCTGCAGGAGCAGCAGATCGACTTTGTGCTGACGGATGCAGCGGCCAAATACCTAGCGGGTTCCGGCTTTGATCCCACCTATGGCGCCCGTCCCCTGCGCCGAGCGATTCAAAAGCATATTGAAGACCGTCTGTCCGAGGAATTACTCAAAGGAAATATCCAGCGGGGAGATACCTTGGAGATCGACGAGAAAGACGGAAAACTGCAGGTTCAGCGTGAAGAAAAAACACAGTCTGTTTAGTAGCCAACCATTTCGTGCGCCTTCCGTTGATTCGGGAGGTGCGTTTTCTTGAAGAAATTTGATATAATTGGGATCGAAGCCATATGAATGTTAAGGGGACAACGGATGGCAAAAAATAAGACAAAATTCGCATGCCAGGAATGTGGCTACGAATCCCCCAAATGGATGGGTCGCTGCCCTGGTTGCGGCAGTTGGAACACAATGGTAGAGGAACGAAGTGTCCAGGGAAGGGGTGCCCAGCGAGGAACCCACACGGAGCGGCGACCGGCACTTCCCATCACCGAAGTGAGCGGCGAAAAGCATCCCCGGTCGGATACGGGTATCCGGGAATTGAACCAGGTGCTGGGTGGAGGATTGGTTTCGGGTTCGATGATCCTGGTCGGGGGGGATCCGGGTATCGGAAAATCGACGTTGTTACTGCAAGCTTCTCACCGACTGGCAGAGCGGGGGATGCCGATCCTGTATGTATCAGGGGAGGAATCCGCAGAACAGATCCGGTTGCGGGCGGATCGCCTGAAGTCCATTCACCCTCAGCTGTTTGTGGCCGCTGAAACAGATTTGACAGCTGTCGAATCTTTGGTGGAAGAGGTCTCTCCCCGAGTGCTGGTAGTGGATTCTATCCAGACGGTCTACTTTCCTGATGTGACTTCGGCGCCGGGAAGCGTGGCCCAGGTGCGGGAGTGCACCGGACGCCTGATGCGTCTGGCCAAAGGACAAGGGATCGCGGTGATCATCGTCGGCCATGTGACCAAAGAAGGGGCGATTGCCGGTCCGCGGATGCTGGAACACATGGTAGACTGTGTGCTTTATTTTGAAGGAGAGCGTCATCATACATACCGAGTTCTCCGTGCAGTCAAAAATCGTTTCGGTTCTACCAATGAAATCGGTCTGTTTGAAATGCGTAACCAGGGGCTCACCGAAGTGGATAACCCTTCGGAGATGTTTCTGTCTGAGCGTCCCGCCGGTGTCTCCGGATCGGCGGTGGCTGCCAGTATGGAAGGAACTCGGCCCGTCTTGATCGAATTGCAAGCTTTGGTGGCACCCACCAGCTTTGCCACTCCCAAACGGATGGCCTCTGGGCTGGATCACAATCGGGTGACCATGATCATGGCGGTCCTGGAGAAACGGCTGGGTCTGTTTTTGCAGAATCAGGACGCCTATGTCAATGTAGTGGGAGGTGTCCGCTTGGATGAACCCGCTGTGGATTTGGCCGTCGCCGTCAGTCTGGCTTCCAGTTTCCGGGATCGGCCCACTCGCCCCAAGGACGTTCTGATCGGGGAGGTGGGACTGACCGGGGAGGTGCGGGGGGTTTCCCGCCTGGAACAGCGGGTGGCGGAGGCAGCCAACATGGGATTCCAACGGGCGATCCTGCCCAAGAAAAACCAAAGGGGGTGGACTCCCCCGGATAATCTGGATATCAGATGGGTCGAATCTGTGGAAGAAGCATTGGAAGCGGTGCTGGGAGGGTAGGATCATTGAAAGAAGAGAAAAAGGATCATTTTGAGAGTAATACATTGCGGCTGGTGGCACCTGGCACCATGTTCCGTGAGGGCTTGGATAACGTTCTTGGAGCCAAAACCGGGGCGCTCATCGTGGTAGGTTATGACGATTCCGTTCGTGAAATTGTGGACGGGGGATTCCATATTGATTGCCCTTTTGGGCCGGCCTTTCTGTACGAGTTGGCCAAGATGGATGGGGCGATCATCCTGTCCGATGACGGCAAGCGGATTTTATATGCTAATACGCAGTTGGTCCCCAGCTCCTCCATTCCGTCCACGGAGACGGGGATCCGGCACCGGACTGCACAACGTACGGCGCGGCAGACGGGAAAATTGGTGATCTCCATCTCCCAGCGCCGCGATGTGATCACCCTGTACCAAGGGAATCACCGGTATGCGCTCAAAGAAATCGGTGTGATTCTTACCAAGGCTAATCAAGCGATACAGACCCTGGAAAAATACAAGTCTGTATTGGATCAGTCTATGACCAACCTGAGCGCACTGGAATTTGAGGAACTGGTCACGCTGAATGAAGTGGCGATGGTGATCCAGCGGATCGAGATGGTACTGCGTATCAAAAGCGAGATTGAACGATATATTAACGAGCTGGGAACTGAAGGCCGCTTGATCAGCATGCAGCTGGAGGAACTGGTGGTCCATGTGGAAAAAGAGGCTCATCTAGTGATCCGGGACTATTATTTCGATCCGGATTGTCAACCTTCGGAAGTATTGGCCCGCCTCAGCAGACTGTCCGCAGACGAATTATTGGAACACAACCATATCGTCCGTGCTCTGGGGTATCATGTTAATAACGACCTGCATGAGGAGGTTGTGGCTCCGAGGGGATATCGGATTCTCAACAAAATTCCCCGCCTGCCAGCACCGATCATCCAAAATCTTGTTGAGGGCTTTAAATCTCTTCCGCGGGCGATGATGGCCACCATCGAGGAGTTGGATGAAGTGGAAGGAATCGGAGATGTAAGGGCCCGGACGATCAAGGAAGGGTTGAAACGGATCCAGGAACAGGTCTTTATTGACAGACATATCTAAATTCCATAGAATGAATACACTATAAACCTCTTTTTACGCGGGAAAGGAGGGGCTTTACCGCCGGAGAGACGGCAACTTCAGTATTATAGGAGGTTCCCTTTCATGTTTGCACGAGCCTTACCGAGCGTTTTCACCGTTGGGAACTTGGTTTTGGGAATGATGGCTATCATTCTCGCGGTGGAAGCACAATGGGAGTACGGGGCGATTATGGTGATCATCGGGATGTTTCTGGATGGTCTGGACGGACGGGTCGCCCGGATGCTCAACACCCAGAGTGAATTCGGGAAAGAGTTGGACTCTCTCTCCGATCTGGTTTCTTTTGGAGTGGCACCTGCACTGATTATGTATAAATCCATTCTTTATCAACTCGGACCGATCGGTTGGGTTATCGCAGCCGCGTTTCCCGTCTGTGGTGCGATTCGTCTGGCACGCTTCAATGTGAAACCCGGGATTCCCGGCTATTTTATTGGGCTACCTATCACAGCCGCCGGGGGGGTTCTCGCCACCATGGCTCTGTACAGTGACATGGTAAACGGGCCCGGTTATCTGGTGTTCGGGATGCTGTTACTTTCTTACCTGATGATCAGTCAAATCAAGTATCCAAACTTCAAAAAACTAGGGATTCCCAGGAGAGCCTATTGGATCGCCCCTCTGATTCTCATCTTGATGGGAGGGTTGGCGGCTCGCTATCCGTCGGAGTTTCCCAAGATCGTCTTTATCCCCTTGGTTCTGTATGCCTTTTATGGAGTCAAGCGTTCCATTTCCAGAAGACGTCACCGGGATCAGGAGGAGCCGATTGAAGAATTGAAACCATGAAAAGATGAAACACCCCTGTGAAACACAGGGGTGTTTTTTTGCCGTTTTTAAGATTGCAGGGGAGTTCGTTCTTATTCACAGTCGATCTAGATTTTACATTTTTAGAAAAAAACAGAAGGGAGTTAGGGGTTTATTGTAGAATAGATCGAGACATCCTTATTGAATCTGGATGTACAGATAGAGGTTTTTGCCCGAGAATCCTTTTGTACCTATCTCATATGGAACACCCCGAGAGTGGAAAGCTTTTCTGATTCCTCTTTTACCACTTCGTCCAGTTGAACTTCAAGCAGGTTAGACATGGCAGCCAAATAAAACAGATTTTTTCCCATCTCCGTTTTGACGACTTCGAGACAATGGTCACATAATGATCCGTTCAGATGGGAGTCGAGGGAGTTTTTGGTTTCCGCAAGAGGTGTTCCTTCTGCAAAGGGTTGACGGGCTGCCTGGATCTGAATGCAGCCGCATTCTGTCACTGCCTTCATTAGGGCACGGTTCACCCGGCTGTTGGATTCCTGGAATTTGGAGGAAACGTCCAACACACTCCGATGTCTCAAAAGCAAGTCCGCCACTTGTTGCTGAAAAGTCTGCAGGTTTTTGGTTTCCAACTCTTTTCACCTCTTCCATTCCATACGTCAGCACCGGATCGGGGTATAAGGAAAGTGTGCGAAGCAATTGAAGATTCCGTACAAAACGATTATAGCTCTTCCTTGAAGAAAGTGTCAATTTGTTCCGGGTTTCCACCCGGAAATGAACCTTTTGTTAAAAAACTATTGACGTTACTGTTTGATATGTGCTAAGATTATCGTTTTAATTTATTGACTTATACCTCCGATTGTGATATCTTGGAAACGGATATTGCCCTTGGAGGTGGGTCGAGTGTTCAACATCGGCGATAAAGTGGTGTACCCCATGCACGGCGCCGGCATCATCGAGGCGATCGAGGAGAAGGAGATTCTCGGGGAATCGCAAC
>CAUGKZ010000144.1 GCA_959600065.1 uncultured Kroppenstedtia sp.
AACAAGGGGTTCTTTGGGTGCCTGAAATGAAAGCTCTTTGGCATGATCCGCATAGTTTAAACCCAGAGCGAATGCGGTACGCGGTTCCACTGGAGGCAACCAGACCACCTCGTGCTCCTCCACCCAACGGCCATCATCCAATTGAATTCCACCCTCTACATCGAAGGCCTCGTGGATCGCCCCACCAAAGGCTACACGCGCTTTTCTCATCATGTCCCCCCTCCCGCTGCCACCCTTCTACCTTCAACAATCGTGTTTTCCAGACTGCCGACATGATCGATTTCAATTTGAATCCGATCTCCCACTTTTGCCAAGGGAGCGCCCTCTGGCACACCAGCCAACAGCACATCCCCCTCATCCAGGGTCATAAACTCCGTCACATCGGCGATCAAGCGGGCCACCGATCGAATCAGATTTCCGGTAGTGTTCTGTTGGCGAAGTTCCCCATTGATAAAGACACGCACCCCCAGTGCATCAGGATTCGCCACGGCATGACGTTGGATCACCCAGGGGCCTAAGGGACAAAAGCCATCCCGGGCTTTTTGCATCACCGGTGGCCGATGAAAGCTGTCCTGGGGAATACTCACATCGTTGGCCACGGTATACCCTGTCACATAATGCAAAGCCTCCGCCTCACTCACACGAGTGGCCCTGCGACCGATGACCACCCCCAGGGCCGCACCCACTTCCAGTTCGGAAGCATCCTCAGGCATCGGAATCGGCTGTCCGTGTCCGATGAGTGTATTTTGCGGCTTGATATAGAGAACAGGGGCGATGGGCGGTTGGTGATACGGGGGCTGATGCATCGCTTCCCCCAACTCCGCCAGTGCCCCTTTGTAATTGAGCAGTGTACCATAGACCCTTCCCGAGACGGGGGCATCCACAGCCATCTCCTGGACCGGATAGCTGGTGCCCTGGAATCCAACCGTCCCTCCTTTGGGATGGACCTCTACTTCCTCAACGAAGGGCACCCCCTGAATTTTGATTTTCCCCTTGCTCATCCTACTTCACTCCCCCATCCTGGCTACAAACGGGATCTTCACTGCTCAGTGAGGGAACCGTATCTCCCAGCGAAAAAGGTGAGGGGATCCCCTTCATGCAAACCGATCTCGATCACTTCGCCGACATATAAGGTGTGATCGCCTAGATCGTGAGAACTGTGGGCATTGCAGACCACCGTCGCCAAGGCATCCGGAATCACAGGTACACCTGCGACAAAGTCAAAATTGATTTCCTCATCCATTAGTTTTTGCCCTGCAAAATGCATCGAAATATCCCGTTGTTCTTTGGATAAAATACTGACGGCAAATCCCTTGGATTTCTTTAATTTTTTATGCATGTGCGCCTGGTGATCGACAGAAACGGTAATCAATTTTGGATTCAGGGAAACGGACATAAAAGCATTCGCTGTCATTCCGTGCACTTCATCCTCGACCTGAGTGGTGATGACGGTCACACCAGTAGCAAAACGGCCCATCGCATTCCGAAAGTGTCGGTCATCCATGAAAATGACATCTCCTTTGCTCCCTCACCTGAAACTGAAGCCGTGAAGTGGTTGATCAGGTCACAAAATTGGGCTGTCGCTGTGCGAGGATCGCATCCTTCAGCGCGACTTCCTGTCCGCTGTGGTCCGGATCGATAAACGGAGTGGCTTCCTCAAACCAGCTGGATGGGGCTGGGTGCCCCCAGAAAGTCCCGCGGCGGGGATCATCCAAATCCCAGCGAATCGGTTGAAAGTCGGGATCTCCCGTAAAGTAATCCCCCGTGTACAACTCCACACGATGACCGTCAGGATCCCGCAGATACAGGAAAAATGCATTGGACAATCCGTGCCGACCCGGTCCCCGCTCAATATGGGAGGCATAGCCAAGAGAAGCGAGCACATCACAGGTGTGGATCACACTCACCGGATCGCTGAGCCAGAACCCGACATGATGGAGCCGGGGACCCTTCCCATTCATAAAGGCCACATCGTGGACCGTAGGCTTCCGGTGTAGCCAAGCAGCCCAGATCTGCTCCTCCTCGGTCTCTGTATATTCCGAGCAACGGAATCCCAGCTCCTCGATGTAAAAATCATGAGCGCTCTTCACATCCGGCACCATACAGTTAAAATGATCGATTCGCTGCATACGGGAGCCTTTGTACAGGTCGAACTGTTGCAGTTTTCGCTCTACTCGCTCCATTTTATAGTAAAATTCAAGGGGGATCCCGGAAACATCCTGTACTCGGAGTGCCCGCCCGATCCCATGCTGACTCCCCTCTTCCAACCATTGGGCTGGCAATCCTTTCTCTGCAAAAAACGAAGCGATCCGATCCAAATCCGACTCCTGCATCACTCTGTAACTGATCACTTCCACGCCAGGGCGGGCTGCTCTTTTCAGAACGTAACTGTGATGGAGATGTTCTTCCAGCCCCCGCAAATAGATGCAATCCTCCTTCGCTTCCGTTTCCACGAAGCCGAGCCCATCGACATAAAAGCGGCGGGCGGCGTCCAAATCTGTGACACGGATGACCGCTCTTCCCGCACGAAGAATATTAAACTTCTCCACCTGAATCCCCCCTTATGCCCGAACCGTCTTCCATTGGGGTCGGACTGTAGATTGAAGCAATTCCCGCACTTTTTCTTTGTACGGCTCTTTGTCGTAGCTGTCAAAGTAGGCCATGCCCATTTTGATCGGATCCCCGAAAAAATAATATTCATAATGGGTTTGCCTGCTACCGAAGGCACTTAGGGTCAGATCCCAGGCCAGGCGGAAAAGTTGCACCCGTTCATAACCCTCTATGTTTTTTCCCTGAGTGGCCCGATGAAGCGTGGGGCCGATCTCTTCGTTTGCAAAATCAGCCTGAGTCGGAATGCCCATCATCCCAGAAGCCCCAAGGACTCGGAGGATTTCCGCCATGCGCGGATAGACACGGGGAAACCAGTTGCGAGCGGCATCCAAGGCGGCGAAATCGGGAGTCATCATCCCCCATCGATCCAGTTGAGCATGGTGTTCCGCCCGAAATAAGTGGGATTTCATCGTCTCCAGGATCAGCATGATTTCCGTGCCTTTGTCTTTGACATGTTGAAATCCATCAATCCCAATCGCATCCATCACGCTGAGCACCACACCGAGGATAAATTCCGTTTTGGCAATATCCTTGGCCACCACTTGATGCGACATATGAACCACCGCGTTGGTTTCCCGGAAGGCGCGATTGCAGATCGAGGAATCCTCCAGCACAAAAATGCGATCCCAGGGAACGAGAACATGGTCAAAAGAGACAATCGCGTCTCCTTCTTCAAAGCGGGAGCTTAAGGGATGATCATATTCATTCTGGCTGTATACAAAGGATTCGCGGCTGAAAAACTTCAATCCCGGTGTATGATTGGGAATGGCAAAGGCGAGGGAATAGGGGTCTTCTTTGTCACCTGATTTTTTGACCGTCGAGGGAAACACAATGATCTCATCGGTGATTCCCGCCTGGGTGGCCAGCAGGCGGATGCCGTCCACCACGACTCCATCCTCGTTTTTTTCCACCACATGGAGGGCGACATTTGCATCTTTTTGTTCATGCTGTGCCTTGGCCCGGTTGACTTGGGGGTGAATCAAGGTGTGGGTCAGGCTCAGATCATTTTCACGGGCATACTCCGCATACCTTTTGGCGTTCTCCCCAAATCGGGGATCTCCTTCGGCAAAAAAGGGATGGGCGGCTCCCATGGCCATCACATCGGCATTCAAGTAATCGGGAGAACGCCCCAGCAACCCATGGGTGAAATTTTGCCACTCCATGATGGCTTCACGGCGCTCGATCAACTCCTCGATTGTCGTTGGTTGCATGAAGGTTTTACTCACCATCTCCCCAGTGCTCGGAGAGGGATAGAGCATTTTTTCCGGTTTTTCATACTGCAGGTCATACAGTTTGGCCATGGAACCCACCACATTTTTAAATGCCGGGTGTTCCGTCACGTCTTCCACTCGTTCCCCATGAATATAGACATTGTTTTTCGCTTTTTTTAAACGCTCGATATACTGTTTTCCCGTCTTGGCAGGCATCCCTTTTCCCCCTCAAGGACTCGCTTTTTTTCCAAACTGGGGAATCCGATGTTCCCCCAAAGCCACATGGATCACCTGTGTTTCCGTGTAGAAGTCAAAAGCATAATGACCGCCTTCTCTGCCAATGCCGCTCGCTTTGGAACCGCCGAAGGGGATGCGGAGATCCCGGACGTTTTGTGAATTGATCCAGAACATGCCTGTATCCACGGCTTGGGCCACACGATGTGCCCGTTGGATATCCTGGGTCCATACATACCCCGCCAGCCCATATTTGACATCGTTAGCCACTTTGATCACTTCTGCTTCTTCCTTGAAAGTCATCACCGTCAACACCGGGCCGAAGATCTCTTCCTGAGCCGCTGTCTGGTCGTTAGTGAGGTTGAGGATCAGGGTGGGCGGTACAAAGTTCCCCTGTTTATAGGCCTGAGGAACCTGGCCACTCACGATCTCGGCTCCTTCCTCCCGGGCAATCTCCAGGTATCGTTTCACATTTTCATAGTGTGTTTGATGGATTAAGGGCCCGACCTGGGTGCGGTCGTCCATGGGATCTCCGACCACGATGTGAGGGAGCCGCTCCTTCAATGCTTGAATAAAGCGCTCCGCAATCTGTTCATGGACAAACAGTCTGGAGTTGGCCGTACAGCGTTCACCGTTAAAGGAGAAGATTCCCCAGATGCAAGCATCCAAGGCACGATCCAAATCCGCATCATCAAACACGATGATCGGCGATTTCCCCCCCAGCTCCATGGAGACCCGCTTCAAGGTGTCCGCCCCGTTTTTCATGATTTCCGAACCGGTGGCGGTTTCACCTGTAAAAGAGATCAGCTGGACATCGGGATGAGCGACAAGGGCTGCCCCCGCCTTTTCACCCCATCCATGCACCACATTAAACACACCCTCTGGCAATCCCGCTTGATCGATCAGTTCCGCCAGTCGGTTGGCGGTCAGCGGCGACCACTCAGCGGGCTTCAGCACTACGGTGTTTCCAGTGGCGAGGGCAGGTGCGATCTTCCATGTTTCCAGCATAAAGGGGGCATTCCAGGGAGTGATCAGCCCCGCCACACCGATGGGCTTATGAATCGTGTAGTTGAGAAATTCATCGTCTACCTGATAAGCCTCGCCCACCATGCGGCTATTCACCATTTCAGCGTAGAAGCGAAAGTTTTGCGCAGATCGAGCCACCATGTTTTTGGTTTGACTGATAGGCAGACCGGTATCATAGGACTCAAGGGGTGCGATCTCATCGATGTGCTCGTCGATGATGTCAGCGATTTTGTAAAGATAGGAAAGCCGCTCACTCACCTTCATCTTTCCCCAGGGCCCCTGTTGAAAGGCTTCCTGGGCCGCCGCCACCGCCCGGTCGATCTCCGCTTGGCCCCCTTCCGAGACCCAGTTGATCCTCTCCTGAGTCAGGGGGTTCAGATTTGCAAAGGATTTCCCTGAATCCGCATCCACAAAGCGCCCGTTGATATAATGCCGGACATCTTGGGTATGTTGTCGGATCACGCGATCTC
>CAUGKZ010000145.1 GCA_959600065.1 uncultured Kroppenstedtia sp.
TCGCCCCGGTCATCTACTATAGAATCCCGGCGATAGCCTGTTTCTGACTGTGGTTGAAATCAGTGAGTGCTGTCAGATGCTGCTTGCTGACGATGAACATTCCATAGGGATAATCTGTGAAAAAGGGCAGGTAAGCGAGGAAATGATCATTTTCCGCAATCACCCTCCCTTGAAACTTCATTTCCTCCCTGTTCATATCACAAATCAGGCAACGACCGGTCCGTTCATGATGTGCCTTGCAGCTGGATAGCTCCCTTTGAATCTTGAGGGGCATCTGGGAATAGGCGTAAATTTGTCCATGGGGATGGGGCATGGTCACCCCTACCTCTTCCCCCCGATTTTCAAATATCATCACATACTGGTGCCGGGGATCTTTTCCTAGTTCCGCAAACCGTTCGCTCCACAGATCCACCAACTTTTCAATATGGGGCACTGGCAACTCCGGCAGTGTCACTCGATGTTCCGGCGAATACAGAATCACTTCACACTTGCCATAGGCTTTTTCCGTCCGATAAAGTTCTGATCCCACTGGATCCGGAGCGGGTGGATCTGGCATCAACGCTGGAAAG
The DNA here is from genome assembly GCA_959600065.1 of uncultured Kroppenstedtia sp. Lineage (GTDB taxonomy): Bacteria > Bacillota > Bacilli > Thermoactinomycetales > DSM-45169 > Kroppenstedtia > Kroppenstedtia sanguinis. The sequence continues at coordinate 570 of CAUGKZ010000145.1, forward strand.
TCATTGTCATATTTCAGCACGTCATAATGATCAGGCACCTTTCCCGAGCCCGGACAGAACGGACAGTCGGTTCGGGGCAAGTTTGGCCTAGCTTTTCGGTTGGAGGCCACCATGGTCCAATCATCCAACAACGGATTATAGCGTAACTCCACTCCGGGTTCCCTCCGATATTTAAATTATTTAATTATCTACTGATTATGTTATAGTCCAAATTACCAAAATGCAAGGAAATATTGAGAAATCAAAACTGATTCTCTCTCCCTACAGAAGGAAGGATTTGCCTCCCTTCCCTATGTTAAAATACTCTCTGGATGTAGACGCTCGTCCCCTCACTCCACAGGTAAAATGGCGCTTGGAGACAGACATGAACCCGCTCTCCCTATTCAAGAAAACGCAACCCCCGGAGTAAACCTGTAAGAAAGGAGGGACTCCGATGAAAAAAACCAAGGAAACCAAAACATCGACGAATCCAAAGAAAAAGAAAATGACGAAATCAACAGCTCACAAAAACAAAAAAGGGACCTCGCAGACAGCTCCAAAGAAAAAACAGACGAAGCAGACCAAGAAAAGCCCCCCGAAAAAACCGAAAAAACAGGTCATTCCAAAGAAAGAGGTCAAGCGGAAAAAGAAACAGGCCCAACTGGGCATTGAAATGCTCTATATCTTTTGCGGTTTCATTCTAGCCGGAGCGATCCTGTTCATTTCATCCTTGATCAGGGGATAACTGTTTAACAGACCGATGCTATCATTCTTTGTCTTTTCATCCATCTCACAGAAAGCGGCCCACCACGGCCGCTTCTTTCTGTTTAAAGGAAAACCCCGCCCCGGATCCAGTCGGGGCGGGCTAAAATAATCAGGAGTTCAGCCGTCTATTCAATTTTTCCCCTTCGCCTTCCAAGCCCGGTTTCCCCAGCAAGGCGAACATATTCTGTTTATAGGCTTCCACCCCCGGTTGATCAAAGGGGTTGACCCCCATCAGATAACCGCTGATCCCACAAGCTTTCTCAAAAAAGTAGACCATCTCTCCCAGGGTAAAGGGACTGATCTGCGGGAGCCGAAGAAGAAGATTGGGCACCCCGCCATCCGTATGGGCCAACATCGTAGCCTCAAGGGCCTTGTGATTCACTTCGTCCAAGGTGCGTCCCGCCAGATAATTGAGACCATCCAGGTTGTCAGGATCTGTTCCGATCGCCAGGGCCTCCGCCGACGGTTCCACTTGAATCACCGTTTCGAAAAGATTCCGGCGTCCTTCCTGGATATACTGTCCCATGGAATGCAGATCCGTGGTGAATTGGACCGATGCCGGGAAAATTCCTTTTCCATCCTTCCCTTCACTTTCACCGAAGAGTTGTTTCCACCACTCAGAAAAGTATTGCAGAGCCGGCTCATAGTGAACCAAAAGCTCCACCTGTTTGCCTTTCCGATACGATATATTGCGGAGGGCCGCATATTGGTAGGCGGCATTATCCATCAAATCAGGAACGCCATAGGCCACTCTCGCCTCTCGGGCACCCGCCATCACCTGATCGATGTCAATCCCCGCCGTAGCGATGGGTAACAAACCCACGGCGGTCAGCACAGAATAACGGCCCCCTACATCATCAGGAATGACAAATGTTTCATACCCTTCCGTCTCCGCCAGTTGCTTGAGAGCCCCTCGTTGGCGGTCGGTAGTGGCATAAATCCGTTTTCTCGCCCCTTCTCTCCCATACTGCTGCTCCATCCACTCCTTCAGGATCCGGAAGGCGATCGCCGGTTCTGTAGTCGTTCCCGATTTGGAAATGACATTGAGACTGACCCGCTTCCCCTGCAAATGCTCCAGCAGATGACGCAGTCCAGTGGAACTGAGATGGTTACCTGCAAAATGGATCTCCGGCCCCTGCCGTTCCCCTGAGGGCTGTGCATTATAATAGGTGTGTGTCAGCATCTCGATTGCAGCCCGAGCTCCCAGATAGGAGCCACCGATCCCGATTACCACCAGTGCGTCTGAGTCCGAACGGATTTTCTCCGCCGCCCTTTGAATCTGCTCAAACTCCTCCCGATCATAGGTCTCAGGCAGATCGAGCCACCCCAGATACTCCCGCCCCACTCCGGACCTTCCGTGCAACTGATCGTGGGCCATCTGCACCGCAGGTACCATCTGTTCCAATTCATGTGAACCGAAAAAAGCAAGCGCATTGGAATAGTCAAACTGGAGATGTTTCTCCATGGATGTCCCCTCCCGTAAATGATTGGTTCTAGGGTTCCCTATCAAACGTCAAGGTAATTTTACTGAAAGTGCCATCGAATTGGAAGGGAATCTACTCGCCACTGCCACAAAATCACATCATGCAGACCACCCAGATCTGCTGAAAAACGAAATTCCATCCACAACAAAAGACCGTTGACAACAGGTGTCAACGGTCGATGGACCCCACTGAGGATCCGGCTTTTCAATTCAGAGCTTCACCACGTTGGCGGCTTGGTCACCGCGGTTTCCCTGAACGATTTCGAAGCTCACTTTATCGCCTTCATCGAGGGTTTTAAAGCCCTCGCTTTGGATCGCAGAAAAGTGAACAAACACGTCATCTCTGCCTTCCACCTCGATAAAACCGAATCCTTTGTCTGCGTTAAACCATTTCACCGTACCTTCAATCATGGAAGTACCTCCAAAAAAATAATTGTTGACCATTTAACGGCAAAAATTCACATGTTATATAGGATTACAAACTGAGAGTTTATAATTCCTATATAACATGTGAATTATATACCTCAAATATTCAACTAAAAAGTATTGTACCATATACCATTCCAATACTCAACCGTCTAAACCGGTGTTTTTTTTAATATATATTCTTGACGAGGAACCTTTAGTCATGGTATCATTTCTGGTTTTGCTTGATTTCATCGCTCCGGTGTGCTATCCTTAAATAAGGAATTCTTGTACGGAGGTGGGCAGTTTGTTCCAGGTTGGTGACAAAATCGTTTACCCTCTCCATGGCGCTGGTGTGATTGAAGGCGTTGAGGAAAAAGAGATCCTCGGTAAAAAACAACGTTACTACATCATTCACATGTCCCTGGGAGACGTGCAAATCATGATCCCCACGGATCGGATCGACGAGATGGGATTACGCCATATCGTCGATCCGGACACAATGGAGAGTGTTTTTCTCCTGTTCAACGACGATCCCTCCTCTTCCACCGGCTCTTGGAATCAGCGGTTCCGTAAGAATATGGATAAGATGAAAACCGGTGATATCTACAAAACCACGGAGGTAATCCGGGATTTGGCCCAGATCAACAAAGAAAAATCCCTTGGCACCGGCGAGAAAAAACTGCTCGACAATGCCAAACAGATCCTGGTCAGCGAGCTCGTGCTGGTAAAGGAGATTGAAGAAGATCAGGCCACCCGACTATTGGATGAAGCCGCCCATTGTTAACGGAAAACCCGAATCATTCGGGTTTCCGTTTTTTTATTTGCTTTCAGGAAAGGATTAAGACCAACCCAACCCCCCGCCGATTTCGACGGGGGGTTGGGTTGGTATCCCGATAACAAGCTATACCGCACCAGATCATACTACACAAACAGAAAAAGCTGAATAAAATCAGAAGACGAAGGGTCAAATTATTATAGGAAACGGGCCGGAAGAAACGGGCCGGCGGATCGACGACGGCGGGCAAGAGTAGTTTCAATTCCTCATAGGTATGTTCTAAACAAAACTATCATCCGTCTCGAGACAGGGCGATAGAGACGAGTTTCAATTCCTTATAGGTATGTGACAGCAACCCTTCGAATTTCTTTTGCCTACATCCGTTTCAATTCCTTATAGGTATGTTCTAAACACAAGGGTAGGGGGGTCCGTACCCCCTTTGAGTCAGTTTCAATTCCTAATAGGTATGTTCTAAACTGAATCTGTTCTGGAGGTGTATGGATTGAACGAGAAAAGTTTCAATTCCTAATAGGTATGTTCTAAACTTCTTGCCGCCATTCACAAAGTAGAGACGGATTTCGGGTTTCAATTCCTAATAGGTATGTTCTAAACCCATTTTACCCGCACTCCCATCAGCTTTTCAAGATCCTATCTGTCATCCGATTTTTGATGATTTTTCGTTGATGATCACCCAAATCCTTGATAGATCAACCCCAACCACTACATAACAAATGTCGTCGATCCCCCAGGATTTTTGCACTACTGGGGATCGACGACATTTTGGGGTGGATGATTCCGTTAGACTTCACCATTTCAGGATTAGATCATAAAGTCGATCAAAGACAGACTCGTTTGATTTCTCATAGGTACGTTATAAAACAAAAAGAATTAGAAGGTGATCCAGAAGCAGAAGCAAGTTTCAATTCCTCATAGGTACGTTATAAACTTGTTACAGATCCGTCCCACGGAGAAGCAGTACCTCCCGGTTTCAATTCCTTATAGGTACGTTGTAAACACGAGATCAACCTGCCGGAAGATGAAAAGGACAAAGGGTTCAATTCCTAATAGGTACTTTGTAAACGAGGGACAGGTGTACCCCAAGTTTGCTTCGTCCATTGTGTTTCAATTCCTTATAGGTACGTTGTAAACCGGGAGGACTCTGACGTCCAAAACCCGCGTAGTCAGTTTCAATTCCTTATAGGTACGTTGTAAACCATTAGGCTTCAACCTCGCTCTCTTCGACGTTCATCTGTTTCAATTCCTTATAGGTACGTTGTAAACCTGCTAGTTTATAGCGGGTTGCGTGTTTCCGAGTTGGGTTTCAATTCCTTATAGGTACGTTGTAAACGGGTGATTGGGTGCAGGTGGGTTCAGATCGGCCAAATGAGTTTCAATTCCTTATAGGTACGTTGTAAACCTCTCGCCGCGTACAACGCGGGGCCGGGTGCAGTCGCGTTTCAATTCCTTATAGGTACGTTGTAAACTCAAACGTCAGGTCGCTTGAAATCACTTGGGTATGAGGGTTTCAATTCCTTATAG
>CAUGKZ010000146.1 GCA_959600065.1 uncultured Kroppenstedtia sp.
GAAGATTTGGAGCGGCCAGTTTTCACTTCCTTGCCGGATGGCAACCGGAGCGTGGGTGAACACGATCTCCCCACCCAAAATATGGCTAATCAACAGCCCTGTAGGTATGTATATATTGAGTTATTTGAACCCTACACTGCATTTTCAAACCGGGGACTTGAAGAGAATTCCCATTATACTTCCGGAGGAACAAGATTACATCACTAAGCATGCCAGCCAAAACATCTCCCTCTCCAAAACCGACTGGGACTCCTTCGAAACCTTCTGGGATTTCCAGAAGCACCCCTTTCCTCACCTACCGAGGGGAGGCGCAGAATCTGGCCCAGTCCTATGCCCAAGGGCGGAGCATGGGAGCGTCAGTTTCAGCAGCTGAAGGCCAATGAGGAGGAGCTGAACCGGATCTTTATCGATCTCTATGGTCTGCAGGAGGAGCTAACTCCAGAGGTGCCGGAGGCGGAAGTGACGGTACGTCGAGCGGAACGGGAGCGGGACGTCAAGTCTTTCCTCTCTTACTGTGTCGGTCTGATCATGGGCCGCTACTCCCTGGATGTGGGGGGGCTGGCCTATGCCGGGGGCGAGTGGGAGGCTTCCAAGTATCAGACTCTCTAGCCGGACAAGGATGGGATTGTGCCCCTGACCGAGGCCGCTTACTTTGAGGATGATATTATCACCTGGCTCAACCGGATCCTGACCACCCTTTACGGGAAGGAGGAGCTGGCGGGGAACCTGCAGTGGCTGGCGGAGTCCCTGGGCAAGATCCGTTCCGGGGAGAGTGCCGAGGAGCGGATCCGCCGCTATTTCTTCGACGAGTTTTACAAGGATCACTGTCGTATCTACCAGAAGCGACCCATCCTACTGGCTGGCGGATTCCGGCCGCAAGAAAGGGATACGGGCCCTGATCTACCTTCATCGCTACAACCCCCACACCATGGGCACCTTCCGCTTCCGCTATGTGCAGGAGCTACAGGTGAAGCTACGTCAAGAGGAGAAGTATACCGACCAGCGCTTGGCCCACGCCTCTCTCCCCCCAGGGAAGAGACGGGCACTGGAGAAAAAGCTGGCCACCCTGCGGGACCGCCAGGAAGAACTGATGAAGTACGACCAACAACTGGCGGAAGTGACCAACCGGCAAGAGAAGCTGGATCTCGACGATGGCGTCCTCCAAAACTACTAAAAGCTGGAGCCAGTTCTGGCCAAAATCAAATAGTCTCCCTGATGAGCAGCCGCCGCTGCTCATCCTTTTTTACAATCTGGAAGATCGAGTCCTGTTCATAGTGATATGGATGCATTTTTTTGGGGAATAATCCTGTATATCTTTTGTTTTTGGATGAGATGGATATAATAAGGGTAAGAAATGTAAAGGAAGTAAGAATTAATGGAAGTTTCCCGCGTTTCGACAAAGGGGCAAGTAGTGATCCCGAAATCTATTCGGGAAAAGTTGCAGATTCACGAGGGAGACAAGGTCGCATTTATTGAAGAAGATGGAAAAGTCCTCTTTACAAAAGCCAGCCTCAAGGCTTTCCGCGAATTGGCAGAGGAATTGAGCCGAGTCACAGAGGAAAAGGGCTATACGGAGGAAGAGATCATGAAAAGTCTCAAAGAGACACGCAAGGAGCTGCTCGATGAGCGAAAATTAATTTCGCGTCCTCGTTGACACCAGCGCACTGATCTCCGCGATGTTATTTCGTGGTGAATCGCGACGATTTCTTGAAACGATTTTGGAGAAACATCGCTTGGTCCTTTCGACTTTTCATCCTGACGGAAACCTCTCGTGTGGTAGAAAAGAAATTTCCCGATCAACTCGGTTTCTGGGATCGTCAGTTATCCCAGATGTCTTTTGAACTGGTCTATACTCCCGAGGATTTTTCTCAATTGGATCTCCCTCAGATCAGGGATGAAAATGATCTACCGATATTGGCGTCAGCGGTTATCTGTCAGCCGGATCTGATTGTTACCGGCGATAAGGACTTTAAAAGCCGTGAGGTACAGGAATATTTTGCGATTTATACACCTGGTGAGTTTCTTCGGTTCTTTGAATCCGAAGATGGTCCGATGAGCAGTAGCCCCCGCCGCTGCTCATCCTTTTTTGTTATACTTCAGTCGAGGAAGTTTTGGTCGGATGAAGGCTTAGTGATGGGGAAAGCGGGTGGAAGTGTGGAGCTGATCAACAAACTGCTGGAGTTATTTGAACGGGAAAAACTTCGCTCCCCTCTGAAGAGGGGGATCGTATTTTGGTATGATGACGAGGCTGAAGGAAGGGATCTGGGAGAGATCCGGGACGTTCTGGGGGAACAGGAAATCCAGGTTCGGGAATTGAAGGAAGACAACGCTTTTCAGATCAAATATTTGCTGGAGATGGAGCAACCGGAAACTTCCTTTCTCCTTTATGCTCCCTTTGCCAGACCGGAACCGGAAGGGAATCGGTTGTTGGACATTCTGCTGTATTCCGCTGAATTTAAAACCGATGAAACAGCCCTGCTGGCGGAAGAGTTGGGCTTGGATCCCAACCAGGCTCGTTCCTTCCTGCAACGTACAAGCTATTTTTTCGGGAAAAACGGCGGAAGGAAAAGTTTCGCCGGTTGTTGCCCCTGCAGGGAAAAGAAGGGGATTGGAAGGCGGCGGTCTTTGCTGTATTGGCCCAGGCTCAAAGTCCCCAACCGACAGATGTGTTTCGCAAGGTTCTTGGGGAAGAGCTGAAGGAAGAGAGGAATCCGGCCTTAATTCGCATGGAGAAATTTGCTCCTCTAGAAGATTTTTATTTATGGATCTATACCCACTTCGGGTTGAGGGAGACGGAATCTCCCTCGCTGAAGGAGATTTTCGCCACCCTGGCCTGGTGTCATGCGGTGAACTGCGCTCCTGAGATGGAAGCGATCCTGCCTCGGCAGGAGACGCGGTTGCCCAACACTTGTTATGTGTTTCTGGAAGATTGGCTGCAGGAAGAGCGAGGCCGCAAGGTGTTGAAACCTCTGGTGCAACAACTGGAATCGGATTGGGGTCTGTACGGAAAGTTGCAGGAGCTTCCACTGGATTCTTTAGTGGATTGCCTCACCTTTCCCTTGGTGGACGAGGTGTTGCTGGAGAATCTCCAGGATCTATTATTGAATCACCCTGTGACCGGACTGGCTCTGGAGCAGAGGATCGATCAGCGTTTGTCCGGGTATTGGGCGGAGGAAAAACGAATTCGTCGTGCTTATGATTTCTTCGCCGCTGCCCTCGCCCTCACGCTGTGCAAAGAAGAGTCCTCGAAAGTTCACTATCGATTGCAGGGGCGGGATTGGATCCGGTCCTATACGGAACACGATTACCCAATCGATCAGACCTACCGCAAACTGATGTGGATCTACAATCAGGCGGGGATGCCGGATGAACTGACGCCTCTTCGGGATCATCTGACCCAGTGGATGGAGGAGGAATTTTTGCCAGGGCTGGCTGACTACACCGATCGGTTGCTGAGCCAAGAATTGGCCGCCCACTGGCCGATCCATGGGGTGCTATAGCAGTCGGCTTTTTTCCGGGAGCGGATGACTCCTCTGCTGGAAAAGACCGCCGAGCGGATCTTTGTCATTATCTCCGATGCTCTCCGTTACGAAGCCGGGGTGGAGCTGTTTGATAAGTTGAGGCGTCGCCTGAATGCAGAGGTGACTCTGGAACCGATGCAAGCCACCTTGCCTTCTTACACGCAGCTGGGTATGGCAGCGTTGCTCCCAGGCGAAGTGACTGGGATCGATGAACAGGGAACGGTGTATGTGGAAGAGCTCCCGGCTACCGGTGTGAACAAACGGGAGAAAATATTGCAACAGGCGGTCCCGATGGAGCAGCTTTTCGCCTGGATGATTGGATCCAGCTGGGCAAGGAAAAAGGGTTGCAAGCGATTCGGGGGCGGCGGGTAGTCTATCTGTATCACAATCGGATCGATGCTACTGGAGTTCAGCAGATGACGGAGACCTACACCTTTGACGACGTTCAGCAGGCGATCCAAGAACTGGAACGCGTGGTGAGCAAACTGACCGGTACCTTCGGTGGGAAGCGGATCTTCATCACCGCGGATCACGGGTTTTTGTATCAGCACTCTCCAGTGAAAGCAGACCGGTTGGCTGAGCGGGTGGAGGGGAAAGTGACCGAGTAACACCGCCGTTTTGCCCTCGGTCGCGATTTGACGACGCCTGCAGGGTCCTAACGTGTCTCTCTCGATTATTTGGATCTCGATCTGGAGGCAGTGGTGGCCAAGGGATTGAACCATTTCAAAGCGGGAGGTGGAATGAAGTTTGTCCACGGTGGGGCGATGCCTCAGGAAGTAGTGGTTCCCGTGATCCAATATCGGGAGATTCACGGCCAAGGGCGGAAAAAGGAGGAAGCCTATGTGGATGTCCGGGTGGCGATGCGCTCCAAGGTGATCACTCACTACCAGTTTCACGTCCTCTTTTTCCAGGAACAGAAGGTGTCCCGAGAGTTCCGTCCCCGCCATCTGCGAGCGGCTTTTTACAAAGGGGAGGAACGGATCTCCAATGAAATGACCCTCGTCTTTGACAGCGACCGGGAAGCACCGGAGCGCCACCGGGAGATCACCTTTACACTAGTGGAAGGAAGGGACTTCCTAGGCGAGCCCTGCATCCTACGGTTGGAAGACGTCACCGGCGCAAAGACGGAGCTGTACGTGGAAGAACCCTTTGAGTTGAGAGTGTATGATATCTGAAATGAAACAAGCAGACCTGGGTCCCAAAGGGGCCAAGGTCTTTTGTTGAATCGCATAGATGCTTTTGATGAAATAACTTAAGCGCCTCACTTATTTTCCCGCCTTGAAATTTGACTCACATTTATCGGACATGATATTTTTAGCTTATCTGAAACATTATCGGACTTTTGGAGCCAAATGGAGGGATCCCTGTTGAGTATCGGGAAAGAAGATCTTCACAGGCTTGTGGATCGCTTGCGTGAGCAAGACAAAAAAAGCGCATACGACTTTCTTCGCTACTTGATCGACCGACAGCAGAATCAGCGGAATCCTTACCACCACATTGACCAGTTAGAGCCGGAAGATGTTCCCTTTAACCAAGAGGAACAGGAGCAGTTCGACAGTGATGATGAGGAAACCGTCTCTCTGAAGGATTTAAAGCGTGAGCTCAAGTTATAAGGTTGAGTTGAAACGGCCGGCATCCAAGTTCCTTGCCAAGCAGGATCGCCCGACACAAAAACGGATCATTCAGGCGCTGGAGGGGTTGGAGAAGACTCCGCCGTAGGGGGATATCAAGCCGATGAAAGGACAGCCCGGCCTTTATCGGCTCCGGATGGGTACATACCGAGCCGTTTACGAAGTGGATTACTCAGAGCAAATCGTTCATATAAAAGTGATCGGAAACCGTGGGGATGTTTATAAGGGATGAGAGCATGAAAAAGCTGATCCTAGCCTTGAAGGATCAGCTTATTGATTTATTACCACGCTAAACGTAAATACTAAACGTCAGGGCTGTTCATTAACCAGAAAATGGCCGGTGTAAGGGAGTCG
>CAUGKZ010000147.1 GCA_959600065.1 uncultured Kroppenstedtia sp.
AGGATATTTCTTTTAAACTCAGGTTCCGGTGTAAGGGAGGGTCATCATGCCGAATTTTATTACGAAACGGTGGCACGGTTATCATATGGTGCTAGCCATGTGTTTCAGTTTGGTGTTGATCGCCCTTCTATCTACCTACAACTGGGCCTTCGCCTTGATTGGACTTTTCTTTTATCTGTTGTTGGGATATGTGCTCTACCGGGCGGAAAAGCAATTCAGACATGAATTCAATGAATATGTCCTGACTCTGTCCCAGCGGGTGAAGGGAGCAAATCAAGCCGCCTTTGACGAGATGCCTGTGGGAATCCTCCTGTATGATCGCAAAGGCCAGGTAGTCTGGCACAACCCGTTTATCCAAGAGATGACGGACAAGGATTCCCTCGTCGGATGGACTGTGACCGATATATTTCCCGACTTGGACCGTAACGGAAGTGAAACGGAGAAGCTCGATTTAAACAACAGGAGCTTTGAAGTGGTCCATGACGCCAAAGAGCGGCTGTATTTTTTTCGGGAGATCACCCAGTTTGAAGAGTTGAGAGAACGATATGAACAGGAACAAACGATTGTCGGCTTTCTTCAAATGGACAATTTCGAGGAAGCGGGAGCGGGTCTCGATGACCAGGAGCGGACTCTGCTTTTGACGAATGTCCAGTCGGAGATTACTCGTTGGGCACAGAAACAGGATATCACCCTCAAGAAATTTGATGTGGAGAAATATTTCATGGTGTTTCGCCGGGAAACGTTGGAGCGTCTGAGCCAGAATCATTTTGACATCCTGGATGTGGTGCGGGAGATGACCCACCGTAACAAAATTCCGATTACACTGAGTATCGGCGTGTCCACCTTCCGTTCTTCGGTCGTGGAGCAGACACATGCGGCGGAGGCGGCACTGGATATTGCGCTGGCACGGGGCGGGGATCAGGCGGCTGTCCAACAACAGGATCGGGTGGTGTTTTTCGGGGGCAAAACCAATGCAGTTGAGAAACGGACCCGAGTGCGGGCCCGGGTGATCTCTTATGCACTGACTAATCTGATCCGGGACAGTGAGCGGGTACTGATCATGGGTCACGATCAACCGGATATGGATGCAGTGGGAGCAGCGATCGGTGTCCTGCGGACGGTTCGGATGGCTGATCGGGAGGGATACATCCTTTTAAAGGACTCCAATCCCTCCATCGATGCGCTGATGGCAGCCATCTCGGAAGATCATTCTCTGGAGGAAGCGTTTATCTCACCGGAGAAGGCTCTTTCCCTCATCGATAAGAATACCTTGCTCATTCTGGTGGATACCCATAAGCCCTCTATGACCATTGAACCCCGCCTGGTGGAACGCTCGGATCGGGTGGTGGTGATCGATCACCATCGTCGCGGGGAGGAGTTTGTCAAAGACCCGGTATTGGTGTACCTGGAGCCTTATGCCTCCTCCACCAGCGAATTGGTGACGGAGTTGTTGCAGTACCAGGATGCACGGTTGACCATTGAACCCTTGGAGACTACGGCTCTATTGTCGGGAATTGTGGTGGATACCAAAAGCTTCGCTTTTCGGTCGGGCTCCCGAACCTTTGAAGCGGCTTCTTTTCTCCGCCGCCACGGGGCCGATCTGGCGCTGGTTCAAACTTTGTTGAAGGAAGATCTTTTCCGCTTCGTCAAGCGGGCCGAGATTGTCAAAAATACGGAAGTGGTATACGATAAAATTGCGATCGCCAGCGGGGAAATGGAAGAGCGGTATGATCAGCTCATCATTGCCCAGGCGGCGGACACATTGCTCAATATGAAAGGGATCAGTGCCTCCTTTGTCATCGGTTTGAGGAATGACGGCAAGGTGTCCATCAGTGCCCGTTCCTTGGGGGAACTCAATGTTCAGCTGATCATGGAATCCCTCGGCGGCGGGGGACACATGACCAATGCAGCGGTGCAGTTCGAGGGAGTAACCCTGTCGGAAGCGCGGCAACACCTGCTGGAGGTATTGAGCGAGTACTGTGAAGAAGAAGGGGGCGACGTCGAATGAAAGTGATCTTTCAACAGGATGTCAAAGGCCAGGGGAAAAAGGGGGAAGTGAAGGAAGTCTCTGAAGGGTATGCTCGTAATTTCCTGTTTCCCCGGAAATTGGCTGTCGTAGCCTCCACTGGCAATTTGAATACCCTGAAAGAACAGAAACGACGGGAAGAAGAACGGAAGAAAGAAGAGTTGTCCCGGTCCAGACAGCTGGCGGAGAAGTTGGAACAGACGGAGATCACTCTCCACACCAAATCCGGAGAGGGTGGCCGTCTGTTTGGGTCGATCACTTCCAAACAAATTAGTCAGTACCTGAAAAAGGAATATGACCTTCAAGTAGATAAAAAGAAGATCCAACTGAGCGAGCCGATCCGTACACTCGGCGTGACTAAAGTGCCTGTAAAATTGCATCCTAAGGTGACAGCGACACTTTCGGTACAAGTCTTGGATGAAAACAGCTGAATTCACGAATTGGAAATGATTTTCCTTCATTAGGAGAGAGTGAAGTAGTTTGAGACGGAATGACCGATCGGTTGCAGGACGTGGAGCGGCCTCCCGATGTTAGATGATGTCCATGGCTCCGGCGCTTCAGCAGGGGAAGCGCCTTTTTTTTGCAGCAGGCTGGAGGATGATGGAGGATGAGTGAATTATTTGCGGATCGGATGCCACCTCACAACCAAGAGGCTGAACAGGCGGTTCTGGGGGCGATCCTGATCGAACCCTCTGTGTTGATGACGGTTTTGGAACGGATTCGACCGGAGGATTTTTACCGTCAGGCTCACCAGCGCCTGCTTCAAGTAATTGCCGATCTAAACGAACAAGGGGAACCGATTGACTTGGTGACCGTCACATCCGCGCTCTCGGATCAGAAGCTCCTGGAGGAGGTTGGGGGCGTCTCCTACCTGACAGAATTGGCGGAGTCAGTGCCCACGGCGGCCAATGTGGATTATTATTGTCAGATCGTGGAGGAGAAATCCATTCTCCGCCGTTTGATCCGGACCGCCACTGAAATAGCCGCCTCGGGTTATAACGGTGGAGACGAAGTGGCCCATGTGATCGATTCCGCTGAAAAGAAGATACTGGAGATCTCCCAACGTCGAATAGGCAAAGGGTTTATCCCGATCCGGGAAGTTTTGATGGAGACTTTTGAACGGATTGAAAGCCTTCATTACAATAAAGGGAAGCTGACCGGAATCCCTGCGGGCTATACGGACTTGGACCGGATGACCTCCGGCTTTCAGAAGTCGGACTTGATCATCCTAGCAGCCCGCCCCAGTATGGGGAAGACGGCTTTCAGTCTGAATGTGGCGCAAAACGTGGCGGTCCGGTCAGGTGTGCCAGTGGCCATTTTCAATCTGGAGATGTCCGCGCCACAATTGGTGCAGCGAATGCTGGCAGCTGAGGGAAACATCGATGCCCAAGCCTTTCGGACAGGAGAGCTGGAGGAGGAGGATTGGGAAAAGCTGACCATGGCGATCAGCTCCTTATCGGATTCCCCCATCTTTATTGATGACACTCCCGGGATCACCGTCTTTGAGATTCGTTCCAAATTGCGACGTCTGCAGGCGGAACATGGTTTAGGAATGGTTCTGATCGACTACCTGCAGTTGATTGAGGGGAGGGGTCGGGACAGCCGCCAGCAAGAAATCTCGGAAATCTCCCGGTCCTTGAAGTTGCTGGCACGGGAGCTGAACGTTCCGGTGATCGCCCTCTCTCAACTGTCACGTGCAGTGGAACAGCGGCAGGACAAGCGACCAATGCTGTCCGATCTGCGGGAATCTGGCTCCATTGAGCAGGATGCGGATATTGTCTCTTTCCTGTACCGGGATGATTATTATAATGAGGATTCGGAGAAAAAGAATATTATTGAGGTGATCTTGGCTAAACATCGGAACGGGCCGGTGGGTAAGGTGGAACTTCTCTTCTTGAAGAACTATAATAAATTTCTCAGTCTCGATCTGCATCATGGCCCGCAAGGGGCGATGTAAATACGAATAATAATATAGTTAAATAGATTAATGTTCGGTTTTTGCGTTGACACCGTGCTTTTTTCCTTGTACACTGATAAAGGCTGATTGCAGGAACGTGAGCAGAACCTGTCAGGAAAGGGGAGCCTGGATCATGTCGACGGTGGTCGTTGTCGGGACACAGTGGGGAGACGAAGGAAAAGGAAAGATTACCGATTTCCTCGCGGAAAAAGCGGAAGTGGTTGCGCGCTACCAAGGGGGAAACAACGCTGGGCACACAATTGTGTTAGGTGGCAAACGATACAAACTCCATCTGATTCCATCGGGGATCTTTTATTCCGAGAAGGTTTGTGTTCTGGGAAATGGAATGGTGCTCCATCCGGAGGCGATGGTGGAAGAGCTGGATTATCTGGAGGGGCAAGGTGTTTCCACCCGCAATTTGCGGATCTCGGACCGGGCCCATGTGATCATGCCTTACCATATCAAGCTGGATATGGTGGAGGAAAGTCACAAGGGTTCAGGGAAAATCGGAACCACTGGAAAAGGAATCGGTCCCGCTTATATGGACAAAGCGGCTCGTGTCGGAATCAGGGTGTCCGACCTGCTGGATGGGGATCTCTTTGCCGCCAAATTAAAAAAAGCCCTGGAAGACAAGAATCGGTTGCTGGAGAAGGTTTATGACACGACCGGCTTTTCTTTTGACGAGATCTACCCGTCCTATTTAAAGTGGGCGGAGCGGCTCCGTCCCTATGTGACTGACACCTCTGTCGTCTTGAATGAGGCGATCGATCAAGGGAAGCGGGTATTGTTTGAAGGGGCCCAGGGTGTGATGCTGGATATTGACCAAGGAACCTATCCCTTTGTCACTTCATCCAATCCCGTCGCCGGTGGCGTCTGTATCGGATCCGGCGTAGGGCCGACCAAGATTCGTCAAGTGATCGGGGTGGCCAAAGCCTACACCTCCCGAGTCGGAGACGGCCCCTTCCCCACGGAACTTCACGATGATATCGGGGATCGGATCCGGGAAGTGGGACGGGAATTTGGGACGACCACAGGACGTCCCCGCCGGGTGGGATGGTTTGACAGTGTGGTGGTGCGCCATGCCCGTCGGGTGAGTGGGATCACCGGCCTTTCCCTGAACTCATTGGATGTGTTGACCGGACTCCCTACGGTCAAGATTTGTACGGCGTATCGTTATCGGGGACAGATATTGGAAAACTATCCAGCCAACCTGGAAATGCTAGGGGAATGTGAACCGGTATTGGAAGAGTTGCCAGGCTGGGAGGAGGATCTCACCGGAGCGCGGAATCTGTCAGATCTGCCCATGGCGGCCCAGCATTATTTGGAGCGGATTACTCACCTGACGGGAATCCCTCTGGCCCTCTTTTCCGTAGGTCCCGATCGCGAGCAGACTCTGCAAGTCCGACCGGTGTATGCTTAAATTCAAAAGCAATAGGTGTCAGATATCAGGCGTGTTGATTAGCCATATTTTGGGTGAGGAGATCGTGTTCACCCACGCG
>CAUGKZ010000148.1 GCA_959600065.1 uncultured Kroppenstedtia sp.
CGGATGTCAGATCTGTTGAACCTGGATCAATTGGCCGGGGTGGAATTGGGACTCTCCTCGGATTCTACGCTTGCCGACCAGATTTTCGAGCTGGAGCGGTTTACTTTTCTCACTAATTCCGATGCCCATTCCCTGCCGAAAATCGGCCGAGAGTACAATGAGCTTTTGCTTGCAGAACCTAGCTTTCAGGAACTGAAGCGGGCTCTTCAGCGCCAACAGGGGCGGCGGGTGTTGGCCAATTACGGACTGGATCCAAAGCTGGGAAAATATCATCGGACGCGTTGTCTCAACTGTGGAGAATTGCTCATTCCCACAGAGTCCGGTCGCTGTGAGTACTGTGGTAGCACGAAAACGGTGAGGGGGGTGGCAGACCGGATTGAGCAGCTAGCCGACCGTCCGACCACTCATCCGGCCCACCGGCCTCCCTATATCTATCAGGTGCCCTTGGAGTTTATCCCGAAGCTGGGGCCCAAAACCTTGCAAAAGTTGCTTCAGCGGTTCGGGACGGAAATGGAGATCTTGCATCGGGCCTCCCTGGAGGACATCGCCGAACTGGCCGGGGCATCGGTGGCGACCCAGATCCGCCTCGCCCGGGAACGGCGATTGGAGTTTGAAGAAGGGGGCGGCGGTAGCTACGGCCGGGTAAAAAATCAGGTCGTGGCAGGCCGATTCAAGGAATGAAGGAACAAGGGATCACCTATGCTCTCAGGCAAATCGCACCTTGGAAACACGTGGGTCTCGCAATCACTTGGGAAAACACATCCTGACTGTGCAAGAAGGATATAAATCACGGCGTTTCTAAAAGCGTTGTGAAACAGGGAGGGTGGGGTTTCAAATGGAGTGATTTTGGCTCTCCAGAACAACCCCATCCCGACCGTCCAAGAAGATTCATGTAAATCGTAGCCTTTCTAGTCTATCTTTCTCCAACCGCTCATAGAGATAGAGAGAGTGGACAAGGAGGGAGTCTAGATGAGGAAGATGGGCATTCGCCAGACATTGCGGTTGCATGTGGAGAGCCAGATGTCTCTGTATCTGTTTGTAGGCGTGTTGTTTATGATGGGTGTGATTTTCGGGGCGATCATCGTCAATACCTTGTCCCCGGTTCAAAAGGAAAATCTCCTCGGCTACCTGGGACACTTTTTCCAGGGGCTGGATCAAAAAGATGCCGCCGATCCCAAGATCGCCTTTCAACACTCGCTAGGGGGACATTTTAAAACACTAGGACTGATGTGGATCCTGGGCATATCTGTGATTGGGATTCCCTTCGTCTTTGTCCTCATGTTTTTAAAAGGGTTGGTCATCGGCTTTACCGTCGGTTTTCTGGTGAACCAGCTCTCCTGGGAGGGACTATGGTTCTCACTGTCTGCGGTGGTGCCGCAAAATTTGTTGGTGGTTCCGGCATTGATGGTGGTTGCAGTCAGTGGAACGGCTTTCTCTGTCTTGTTAGCCAAAAATCGCTTGATTCAGCGTAGAGGAAAGATTTATCCGCAATTTTTATCCTACTCGATCCTGGTGACGTCTATGGCATGCATTCTGGTGGTGGCTTCTCTGTTTGAGGCATATGTCTCTCCTATGCTGATGCGGGTGGCAGTACCTCATCCTTAACAAATTATAATATTTATCAAATGATATCTTATATCATAAGAATTGACTTCCTTGTTCTCCCTCTTCTATAATGAGATCAGGAGTGCAGGGGGGTGTTCCAGATGGAAGAGCGAGTAAGACAGATTAAACAGCAGCTTTCTGCTCACAATTACAAGCTGACCCCCCAACGGGAAGCAACGGTCCGTGTTCTGTTGGAGAACAAAGAGGACCATCTGAGCGCGGAGGATGTCTACCTGTTGGTGAAGGAAAAAGCGCCTGAGATCGGGCTGGCTACAGTATATCGAACACTGGAGCTCCTCAGCGATCTGCAGATCATCCACAAGTTGAACTTCGGTGACGGTGTCACCCGATATGAATTCCGTGCCGAAGGGGCTGAACATCATCATCATCATCTGATCTGCCTGAATTGTGGAGCTGTGGATGAAATCACCGATGACTGGCTGGGTCCGATTGAAAAGCGGGTGGAGGAAGAGTTTAACTTTCAGATTGTGGATCACCGACTGACTTTTCACGGGGTCTGTCATCGGTGCAAAGACCAAGTTGAAGATCCCAAAAAACTAGTGGGTTCCAAGGTGACGTGAGATCCGGGATGATCTCGCGTTTTTTGTTGAACAAAGGCGGTATGAAGTGGGATTGTCAAGTGGTATGATAGGGTTGGAAAAGGAGGAGTGTATCATGATTATTGGAGTTCCAAAAGAAATTAAAGACAACGAAAACCGGGTCGCGATCTCTCCTGCGGGAGTGGACGCACTGGTGGGAGCCGGACACCAGGTTCTGATCCAAAAGGGGGCTGGCAATGGTAGCGGTTTCCCAGACGAGGATTTTTCGGAGCATGGAGCCAAAATCATGGACAGCGCGGAAGGAGTATGGGGTTCTGCGGATATGATCCTGAAAGTGAAAGAACCCCAAGCATCAGAGTTCCAATATTTCCGTGAAGGATTGATCCTCTTTACTTATCTTCACTTGGCCCCGGAGCCGGAATTAACCCGGGCTCTGATGGAGAACAAAGTAACCGCCATCGCCTATGAAACGATTCAGTTGGATAACGGGGCGCTCCCCTTGCTGACTCCCATGTCGGAAGTGGCGGGGCGGATGTCGGTTCAAGTCGGAGCGCAGTTCCTGGAAAAACCGAAGGGTGGAAAAGGGGTTCTGCTCGGCGGGGTTCCGGGAGTTCTGCCCGGTGAGGTGGTCATCATCGGAGGTGGTATCGTCGGCACGAACGCTGCCAAGATCGCTTTGGGTCTCGGAGCTAATGTGACGATTATCGACCTCAACCCCGACCGTCTGCGGCAACTGGATGATATTTTCCATGGACAGGTCCGAACCTTGATGTCCAATCCCTTCAATATCGGACAAGCCGCTAAAAAAGCGGACCTGCTGATCGGAGCGGTCCTGATTCCGGGGCGGCGCGCTCCGCGTCTGGTGACGGAAGAGATGGTCCAAGAGATGAGCCCAGGATCTGTGATCGTGGATGTGGCCATCGACCAGGGCGGTTCTATCGCCACCAGTGACCGGGTGACCACCCACAGCAACCCCACCTATGTCAAGCATGGTGTGGTTCATTACGCTGTGGCCAACATCCCGGGAGCGGTGGCCCGCACATCCACTTATGCACTTACCAATGTGACCATGCCCTACGCAGTGCAGATCGCCAACGAGGGATTGGAAAAATCTCTACAGAAAAACCGTCCTCTTGCCCGAGGGATCAATGTGATGGATGGGGTGGTCACCTATCAAGCGGTTGCGGAGGATTTGAAGCTTCCCTATCGATCCCTGGATGATCTGATGGGTCAGCCGATTCTGGGATAAAGTAAACATAGGAATCCCCCCTTTCCCATAAGATAAAGGTAACGAGGTGGGAAAGGACGAGGTCGATGATCATCTCGCTCCGCCGGTTGGCGGCATGGGCCAAGTTTTTGATCCTGTTTGTGATCCTGACTCTGATTTTATACCAGGCGATCGCCATCCTGTCCCAATGGATGCTACCCACCCATCGGTATGGGGAGCCGAGGGGACGAGCGGTCAAAGTGATGGCACCCTTGGAAGAGCCGGGGCGACGGGGGGATATAGCTGATATAAAAGAGCGCCTCCGTATGTTTTATTGGCTGGGCGAATAATCCTTTTCACCGCTTGGGGATGCCTTGAGCGGGCTTTTTTGTGAGACAGTGGATAGGGGTGAGACATGTGCAGAGATTTGATCGAATCGTTTTAGTCGTGTTGGACAGTGTAGGCATCGGAGCCTTGCCCGATGCGAAACAGTTTGGGGATGAGGGTGTTCACACCATGGGCCATATTGCTGAAGCAAGGGGGCTGCATCTTCCTCATCTCGCAGAGTGGGGGTTGTCCAATATTGAACCGATCCCGGGAATCGAGCCGGCAGACAAGCCCCGAGCCCATTTTGGAAAGATGGCGGAGGTTTCCGCAGGTAAAGATACAACGAATGGGCATTGGGAGTTGATGGGTGTACATACATCGACCCCCTTTAAAACGTATCCCGAGGGTTTCCCTGATGAATTGATCCAAGCCTTTGAACAACGGATTGGGCGCAAGGTACTGGGAAATAAACCGGCCTCGGGAACGGCGATCATCGAGGAATTGGGAGAGAAACAGATGGAGTCAGGGGACGTGATCGTCTATACATCGGCGGACAGTGTTTTTCAGATTGCCGCCCATGAAGAAGTGATCCCCTTGGATGAGTTGTACCGAATCTGTGAGGTGGCACGGGAACTGACCATGGATGAACGGTTTGCCGTGGTCCGGGTGATCGCCCGCCCCTTCGTCGGCCAGCCGGGGAGTTTTGTACGAACCGCTCATCGAAAGGATTATTCCGTTAAACCGCCGCGACCGACGGTGATGAACTTTTTGCAACAGGCGGGTCTGGATACGATTGCGATCGGAAAAATATCGGATATTTACGCCGGTGAGGGGATCACCCGCTCGATTAAAACGGAAAACAACATGGACGGGGTGGACAAACTGTTGGGGATTCTGAAGGAATCCTGGACCGGGTTGTCTTTTATCAATCTGGTCGATTTCGATTCCAAATATGGACATCGGCGGGATCCAGAGGGATACGGACAGGCTTTGGAAGATTTCGATCGACGGTTGCCAGAGATTATGGAGTTGATCCGCCCTTCCGATCTTCTGATCATCACGGCGGATCACGGAAATGATCCCACCTACACCGGAACGGATCATACTCGGGAATATGTCCCCCTCTTTGTCTGGGGGCCGTTGTTAGAGGAGGCGGGTCACTCCCTGGGGGTAAGGAAGACTTTTTCTGATGTGGGGGCCACGATAGCGGACAATTTTGGAGTGCAGATGCCGGAATATGGAACTTCATTTCTGCCCCAATTATCATACCGAGGGTAAGGGAGAGGGGATCTAGATGGAATCGATGCTACGAAAAACGGAGCAGGCCGCACAGGTGATCCGGGAAAAAATCACAGAGGAACCGAAGATCGGTTTGGTCCTCGGTTCTGGACTGGGAATTCTGGCGGAGGAGATCGAGGGGCCCGAAACCGTCGATTATGGAGAGATTCCCCATTTTCCCGTGTCAACCGTGGAAGGTCATGCCGGGCGGCTAGTAGTAGGAAGACTGGAATCTCAGCCGGTGGTGACGATGCAAGGAAGGTTTCATTATTATGAAGGATATGGGATGCAGGAGGTCACCTTTCCGATCCGGGTGATGAAAGCCTTAGGTGTGGAGACGCTGATCGTCACCAACGCCGCCGGTGGGATTCATACTGATTTTGAGGCGGGGGACCTGATGTTGATCCGGGATCATCTCAACCTGATGTTTACCAATCCCCTGATGGGTCCCAACCATTCTGAATGGGGGGTTCGGTTTCCCGATATGTCAGAGGC
>CAUGKZ010000149.1 GCA_959600065.1 uncultured Kroppenstedtia sp.
AAGTTCACGGGGAAGATGAGCTGGAACGAACCTTGGCGGCGGATCCCGATGTGCTGGGGATCAATAATCGGAATCTGCACACCTTTGAGACCGATCTGTCAGTGACGGAGAGGTTGCGAAACCGAATTCCCGCTGCGATTCCAGTGATTGGAGAGAGCGGTGTCCATTCACGGAGAGATTTTCAACGCTTGGCCCGGGCAGGAGTAGATGGGATTTTGGTAGGAGAATATCTGATGCGTCACGCTTCGCCCCGGGAAGCGGCAGAAAGTTTAACGACAGGGGTGCGAGCATGAGTCCCACTTTTGTCAAAGTGTGTGGACTGCGCTCGCCGGAGGATGCCGAGAAGCTGGAGGGTCTCGATGTTACCGCCGCCGGGTTGATTTTCGTCCCAGGCCGCCATCGTCAGGTGACCCCTGAAGAGGGGGCGGCGATTGCGGCTCATCTTCCCCGGGGGGTGCTGAAGGCAGGGGTGTTTATCAATCCGACCCAGAAGGAGTTGTTGTCTGTACTGGATCAGGTTCCTCTGGATCTGATTCAGCTCCACGGGGAGGAGTCTCCGCAGTTTTGCGAGTGGCTGAAGGAGCAAGGGCAGGTCCACGTGGTGAAGGTGTTCCACATGGGGGAAAGCTTGCCTGTTTCTTGGGAGGAGTATGCTCCTTATATCGATGCGGTTCTATTGGATTCTTCCACAGGCCAAAAGCGGGGGGGAACGGGGAAGAGCTTCCCCTGGCAATGGATTCCGAATGAAAAAAAGCGTTGGCGGCGCTGGGAGCTTCCGGTTTGGGTGGCAGGCGGGCTCTCTCCTGACAATGTGGAGAGGCTGTTGCAGGAGTATGCTCCCGACGGCGTGGATGTTTCCGGTGGGGTGGAGATGAAGGGTGGGAAAGATCGGAATAAAATCAGTCAGTTCGTGGAGAGGGTGAGGCAGTATGACCGTCAAAACCATTAAATCTCGATCGGCGGATTCTTTGGGCCGGTTTGGCAAGTTCGGGGGGCGCTTTGTCCCTGAGACGCTGATGACGGCACTGACCGAATTGGAGGCCGGATTCCGGTCTGCTCAGGCGGATGCCGAGTTCCAAGAGGAGTTGAAAAGGCTCCTGCAGGAGTACTCCGGACGGCCAACCCCGCTGACTTTGGCACAGGGACTAACAGAGTGGGCGGGTGGGGCCCGCATCTACCTGAAGCGGGAAGATCTGAACCACACCGGGGCCCATAAGATCAACAACACCTTGGGACAAGGGTTGCTAGCCAGGCGGATGGGGAAGCGAAGGCTGATTGCAGAGACTGGTGCCGGTCAGCATGGTGTAGCTTCAGCTACGGTAGCGGCTCTCCTGGGGATGGAGTGTAAAGTGTTCATGGGAGAGGAGGATGTTCGCCGGCAGCAACTGAATGTGTTTCGGATGGAGCTGTTGGGGGCGGAGGTGATCCCGGTGACCTCAGGTACCCGCACCCTGAAAGATGCGACCAATGAAGCGATCCGCCATTGGGTCTCCCACGTAGAGGATACCTTCTACTTGATCGGATCGGTGGTAGGTCCCCACCCCTATCCGGAGATGGTGCGTCATTTTCAACGGGTGATCGGGGATGAAACCCGAAGTCAGGTGCTGGAAAAGGAAGGGCGTCTTCCTGATGAGGTGGTGGCCTGCGTCGGAGGGGGTTCCAATGCGATCGGGATGTTTACCGCCTTTCTGGAAGATCCTTCAGTTCATCTACACGGTGTGGAGGCAGCAGGGGAGGGGATTTCCAGCCATCGTCATGCAGCCTCGCTGACGATGGGGTCGCCGGGGGTGATTCACGGTGCCCTCACCTACCTGTTACAGGATGAACATGGCCAGATCCTGCCCGCCCATTCAATCTCCGCGGGGCTGGATTATCCGGGAGTGGGGCCGGAACATGCTGATTTGAAGGAAAAGGGGCGTGTTCGTTACACGACGGCGGAGGATGGAGAAGCCTTGGAAGCGGTCCGCCTGCTCTCCCGGAAGGAAGGAATTTTACCGGCCCTGGAATCGGCTCATGCGGTAGCCGAAGCGATCAAGCTGGCACAGCAGGGGGATCCCGATTCCTTAGTGGTGATCTGCTTGTCGGGACGGGGCGACAAGGATGTGGATTCAATTCGGCAAGGTCTGGAGGGATTGTGATGAGAATTGAAGCAGCTTTTAAAAGCGAGGAACGGCTTCCGCTGATCCCCTTTATTACGGCGGGGGATCCCTCCTTGGAGGTGACGCTGGATGTGATCCGATTGTTGGATAAAGAAAAGGTGACCGCTATCGAGTTGGGAGTGCCTTATTCCGATCCACTGGCCGACGGCCCGGTGATCCAGTCCGCTTCAGAACGTGCCTTGTCACAAGGGGTGACACTGACCCGGGTGCTGGAATTAGCCCGCACAGCCCGGGAAATGGGGGTGACAACGCCTCTGGTTCTTTTTTCTTATTACAATCCCATCTTCCGCTTCGGTGAGGAGGCATTGGTGGATAGGGCCTACTTTTCGGGTCTGAACGGGATGATCATCCCGGATCTCCCTTGGGAGGAAGGGCGCAGGTTTTCCCAACTGGCCGGCGAGAGGGGGATGGATCTGATTCCGCTGGTGGCCCCGACTTCTCAGGAGCGAATCCGCCGCATTGTCTCTGATGCCCGAGGGTTTGTCTACTGTGTCTCCTCCATGGGAACCACGGGGATGCGGCAACACTTTTCTGCGGGGGTGGAGTCGTTCCTGGATGCGGTACGGGAATATAGTCCCGTGCCGACCGCAGTGGGATTTGGGATCTCCCGTTCCGAGCAGGTCCGACATTTCCTCCATCATGCGGATGCAGCTGTGGTGGGAAGTGCTTTGGTCCGGCTCATCGCAGCTAAAGGGGATCGATTGCAGGATTGCAATCGCAAGGCGCAGGCTGTGGCTGAGATCCGAGAGTCGATCCGGGATTTGGCCGCATTTCCACTTCCATCCCCTAAAGGTTAAATCATTTCCATCCCGTGCACATCGGGCACGGGATTTTTCTTTGTCTCGCAGTATTGTAAGATAGAAAGAAAAAGAATGGAGAGAGGAATCTAGATGGAAGGAAAAGATGCCCTGCGGGGCCTGCCGGTGTACCAACCGGGAAAGTCACTGGAAGAAGTGAAACGGGAATTGGGGCTGTCTGAGGTGGTGAAGTTGGCCTCTAATGAAAACCCCTTTGGATGCTCACCCCAGGTGTGGGAAGCGTTGCAAGAGGAGAAGTTCCATACTCCCTTGTATCCGGAAGCAGAGGCACCGCAATTGCGGGCGGAGTTGGCCCAATTTCTTGGAGTGGATCCACAGCGGCTGGTTTTTGGGAATGGCTCTGACGAGATTGTGCAGATGATCGCTAGGGCTTATCTGGATCAAGGGGATGAAGCAATCATGGCTGATGTCACCTTCCCCAGATATAAAACCCAGACGGTCATCGAAGGGGGAGTTCCAGTGGAGGTTCCCTTGAAAGAAGGGAGGCACGATCTGGAGGGGATGGCGGATGCGGTGACGGAAAGGACCCGACTGATTTGGATCTGCAACCCGAATAATCCAACGGGAACGATGGTTTCGGGAGCGGAATTGGAGGCATTTCTGGAGCGGTTGCCGGAACATGTGTTGGTGGTCGTGGATGAGGCCTATTTTGAGTATGTGGAGGATCCTTCTTATCCAGATTCCTTATCATTGTTGACACGAGATCCCCGATTGTTGGTGTTGCGTACTTTTTCCAAAATCTATGGTCTGGCTGCCTTTCGAATCGGCTATGGTGTCACTTCGGAGGGGATCGTAGGCGAGCTGAACAAAGTGAGGGAACCCTTTAACACCAACCGGATCGCCCAGCGGGCCGCTAGGGCAGCACTCGCTGATCAGGAGTTTATCCAACGCTGTCAAAAGGCCAACCGGGAGGGAATCGAGCAAATACAAGCTCAGCTGGTGGAGTGGGGTCTGTCCGCTTTTCCCACCCAGGGGAATTTTCTGTTGATCGACACGGGGCGGTCTGGCGACGAGGTGTATCAGTCTCTCCTCAAGCAAGGGATTATCGTTCGAGCGGGGGTAGCTCCGGGCTATCCGACGTACATTCGGGTGACGATTGGAAATGAAGAGCAGAACCGGCTGTTTTTGAAGGGATTGGCTGCCTGTCTGGAAAAACCCTTCGATGAACGGGGATGACAAGATGAAAAAAGCGGCGGTGTTGGGAATCGGCTTGATCGGGGGCTCCTTGGCTCTCTGTTTGAAGGAACGGACCCCGCTGGCAGTCCACGGATTTGACGCATTAGAAGAATCCGTCGCGCTGGCGAAAGCAGCGGGGGTGATTGATGAAGGGCACAGGCATCTGGAATCGGCAGTGGCGGATGCGGACGTGATCTTTCTCGCCGTTCCGGTGGGGTTTACCCCCCGCCTATTGAAACAGTTGGCGGATCTGCCGCTCAAGCGGGGTTGCATTATCACCGATGTGGGCAGTACCAAGGGAGAGATCGTTCGCTATGCTGTTGGATTGAACCACCTTGGGGGCATTTTCATCGGAGGTCACCCAATGGCCGGGTCTCACCGTTCCGGAGTGCAGGCGGCACAGTCGCTCTTATTTGAAAACGCCTATTATGTGTTGACTCCGTTACCGGAGACGCCCTTGCCAGAAGTGCAACGCCTCAGCCGGCTGTTGGAGCAGGCCACCCGGGCCCGGCTGGTGATTATGAACCCGGAACATCATGATCGGGTGGTGGGGGCGATCAGCCACCTTCCCCATATCGTGGCGGCTTCTCTGGTAAATCAGGTAGCAGACTATAATGCCTCCAACGAATGGTTTCATCGTCTGGCTGCCGGTGGTTTTCGGGATTTAACCCGTGTAGCCGCCAGCCATCCCGTGATGTGGCGGGACATTCTGCTGAGTAACCGGGAGAGTGTGCTGGCACTGTTGGAGGACTGGACTCGGGAGATGGAAGGAATCCGAAGAGCTGTCCAGGATCAAGATGCCCAGGCGATCGAAGCTTTTTTCCGCAAGGCGAAGGAGTCCCGGGAAGGGCTTCCTGAAGGACGCAGAGGGGCGCTCCCACCCCATTACGAATGTACTGTGGATGTGCCGGACACTCCCGGCGAAATCGCCCAGGTGGCTTATCTGTTGGCGGAGAAGGGAATCAATCTCCGGAATATCGGAGTGATCGAAAATCGTGAAGATCGAGCAGGAGTGCTTCGTCTGGTCTTTGACAACGAAGAGGAACTGACAAAGGCGGTGGTATGTCTGAAGGAGACTAGTTACCAGGTGTTTGATCCGAATGTGGATTAGAGGGAGGCGTGGCTATGGAAGTGTTACAGATTGAAGAACGAAGGGATCTCCGGGGGGAAGTCCGGGTTCCGGGGGATAAATCAATTTCCCACCGGGCGGTGATGTTTGGGGCTATCGCGGAAGGGAGAAGCCGGGTGGAGGGTTTTCTCCCTGGGAAGGACTGTCTCAGTACTATCGAATGTTTTCGCCGAATGGGGGTGAAC
>CAUGKZ010000150.1 GCA_959600065.1 uncultured Kroppenstedtia sp.
AAGAAGCGCTTCCCGGTTCATCTGATTCCCCTTCTCTCGTTAGTACTACTTTGAGAATGGCTGGTTTAGCTCAAAGCAGTACTAGAAATTTGGTGATTTACGTCCCCAGCGAACAAGGGGAACATCGCAGAAAAGCGAGGGTGAAGATTGGATTCGCCTCTGTCCCCATCGAGAGTCTCACGATGGGCTTTACCAGTGAGCCAAAACGACTCCCCCTCCTGCTCCATTTGACTGAAACACTCGATCCTAGTGCCTGAAGGAGCATTCCTTCCTTTTTAGACGATCGGGGAGGAGTTCTCATTCCAGCGCCATAAAGACGCCGAAACTCCCTCTCGCAACAACTTTTCCTCACATCCGAAGGCTGGATCAGAGCAACTCCAAACGGCGAAAGATATCATCCACTCGCTTCAAGTGGTAACGCGCATCAAAACAATCCTCCAACTCCTCCGGGGACAAGATGGATGAAATTTTATCATCCTGCTCCACCAACCCTCGGAAGGAACGCGCTTCTTCCCAGGCCTGCATCGCCAACCTCTGAACCCGATCATAGGCTTCTTCCCGCTTCAGCCCTTTGTCGATCAGGGTAAGCAATACCCTTTGTGAAAAGATCAGACCGTAGGTTCGTTCCATGTTACGTTTCATATTTTCCGGGAAGACAGTCAGGTTCTCTACGATCCCGGCAAAACGGTTGAGCATATAGTTCAACAGAATGGTGGTATCCGGCAGGATCACCCGCTCCGCTGAAGAATGGGAGATATCCCGCTCATGCCAAAGGGCTACATTTTCAAAGGCAGTCACCATGTGTCCCCGCACTACCCGAGCCAACCCCGTAATATTTTCCGATCCGATCGGGTTCCGTTTGTGAGGCATGGCCGAGGAGCCTTTTTGCCCTTTGCCAAAGGCCTCCTCCACTTCCCGGGTTTCGCTCTTCTGCAGTCCCCGTATCTCTACAGCGAACTTTTCCAGCGAGGTGGCGATCAAACTTAAAGCCGCCAGGTATTCCGCATGGCGATCCCGCTGCAAGGTTTGGGTGGAGATAGGCGCTGGCTTCAGGCCCAGTTTTTCACAGACGTAAGCTTCCACAAAGGGATCAATATTGGCGTAGGTCCCGACCGCTCCGGAAATCTTGCCGACGGCCACTGTCTCCATCGCCCGCACCAATCGTTCCCGGTTTCGTTTCATTTCCGCGTACCACAGGGCCATTTTCAACCCAAAGGTCGTCGGTTCGGCATGGACTCCATGGGTGCGGCCCATCATCACTGTATTCTTGTGTTCCAGAGCTTTCTTTTTCAAAACGGCAATAAACCGATCTACATCCTGCAACAAAATCTGATTCGCCTGGCGCAAGAGATAAGAAAGTGCAGTATCCACCACATCTGTGGAGGTGAGGCCGTAATGAACCCACTTGGATTCCGATCCCAGGGTTTCTGACACCGATCGGGTAAAAGCGACTACATCATGGCGGGTCTCTTGTTCGATCTGCAAAATCCGTTCGACATCGATCCGAGCGCCTTTCCGAATCTTGACTACATCTTCCTTTGGGATGACTCCCAGCTCCGCCCAAGCTTCACAGGCGAGGATCTCCACCTCCAGCCAGGCGCGGTAGCGGTTTTCATCGGTCCAGATGGACCCCATTTCCGGTCGGGTGTAACGTTCGATCATCGGATGGTTTCAACTCCTCTTTTCGTTGTCAGCACTTTTATTCCATCCCAGGCGGTCCACCGTAGCCATGGCTTCTTCTGTACTTTCTCCCAGCACCGTGAGGTGTCCCATTTTCCGGCCCGGTCGACTCTCCCTTTTGCCATACCAATGCACCTTGATCTCAGGAGGAAAGTCCCGGATCTGTCCCCGCAGACGATCCACATCCTCTCCCAGAATGTTGACCATTACCGCCGGAGTCAACAGCCTCGGAGAACCCAAGGGCAGGCCTGACAAGGCTCGGATCTGTTGCTCAAACTGGGAGACAGCACAGGCATCCAATGTATAGTGTCCCGAATTGTGAGGGCGGGGAGCCAACTCATTCACCCACAGGGAGCCATCATGTAACAAAAACATCTCCACTGCGATCAATCCCCGCACATTCAGCCCCTCTGCAACTTGACGGGCGAGTTCCTCAGCGTGATGCAAGATTCCACTCTTCACCGGTGCAGGAACGATAGACTGATGAAGGATCTGCTGGAAGTGAATATTCCACGCAGGTGGAAAGACAGCCACTTCTCCCCGGATACTTCTCGCCGCGATCACGGAGATCTCTTTTGCGAAGGAGACCCACTGTTCCAAGACATACTCCCGACCCGGCTCCAGTTCTGTGAAGGCCTCCACTTCCGCTTTAGATGGAAACACCCATTGGCCTTTCCCGTCATATCCTCCGGTGGCCGTTTTGAGAACACAGGGGAAACCCAGGGCTTGACTCCCGGAGAGAAGCTCTTCTCGGCTCTGAACCCTCCGGTATGGAGCTACGGGAACTCCCGCTTCCTCCAACGCCCTCTTTTCCCGGAGGCGATGACGGGTGGTACGGAGAAGTTCGCCTCCCTGGGGGAGAAAGGCATCTTCCTCCAATATCTTCACTACGGCATCATCCACATTTTCAAATTCGTAGGTGATCAGGTCACTGGTTTCCGCCAGTAATCGTGCCGCCTCCAGATCATCATAATCGGCAACGATATGCCGATCCGCCACCTGACTCCCTGGACAATCCTCTGCAGGATCCAATGTGACAAACCGATACCCCATCTTCTTTCCTTCCAGGATGATCATTTTTCCCAGCTGTCCGCCTCCCAAGATCCCGATCGTACTGCCTGGAAGGAGAGGCTGGTTCCCTTCCACTTTCTTCATACTCATCCCTCACCCAGTTTGGAATCCTGCCAAACTCGTTTTCGGATTTCTTCTCTTCGTTCAAGCAACTTTATTTGCAGTTCAGGACGCTTGATTCCTACTATTTCCGCGGCTAGCAAACCGGCATTGACCGCTCCAGCCTCTCCGATGGATACAGTGGCTACTGGAACCCCCCCCGGCATCTGGACAATGGACAAAAGAGAATCCAGACCGTTCAGAGTAGAGGATTTGATCGGCACTCCAATGACAGGCAACACTGTTTTTGCCGCCACCATCCCCGGTAGGTGAGCTGCTCCCCCTGCTCCGGCGATGATTACCTCCAATCCCCGTTCCCGTGCTGCCTCCGCATAACCAAACATCTCATCCGGTGTCCGGTGAGCAGACACCACTTGTTTCTCAAAGGGAATTTCCAGTTCTTCTAGCACTTCGCAGGCTTTGCCCATGGTGGGCCAATCCGAAGTGCTGCCCATAATGACTCCAACCGATGGCTTCAAGCGAATCCCTCCATCCCCAATCCCTTTTTAGAATGCCCTTGTGTAGAAATAGAAAAAGCCCGGACAGGTAAAAGGGAAATCCCTCCCGTCCGAGCACACTTCACCCTGGAAAGGCATCTCCCATAGTCCGGAAATTTACGGTTTCCGGGTAGAAACACTCAGGCCCTATCCCCAAGCATATATGAGAAATAACTTCAAGTCATTTGTTCAACTGTACAATCTAAGTTTAACAGGGTCCTCCACCCTCGTCAATCAAAGGCGAACATTAACATTAAATTTAATATAAGCGTTCGTTTTTCGCCTGAACAAGGCAAATACGTGACCAATCAGCTGCTCCCCTTGACTCCTGGATCGAAAAGAGTAGAATAGAGTAAAAATTGAGGACAAAATAAAACCGGCACCCGGGTTTTCCGGTCACCGGTTGCGTTCCTTTTACGCAGATTGAGGAACCGCTGAATCTCCCACATCGTCACCTTCCGACTTTGCCACACAGGCGGCGACCATGGCGTCACCGGTAATGTTGATGGCTGTACGGCTCATATCGAGGAGGCGGTCAACCCCAAGCACGATTCCCAAGCCCTCCAGGGGCAACCCTACGACGGGGAACACCATCGTCAACATTACAATTCCCGCGGAAGGAACAGCGGCTGTACCGATGGAGGCCAGAGTGGCGGTCAGGATGATCAAAAGTTGCTGGGTGAAGGTGAGTTCGATTCCATACACCTGAGCGATAAAGATGGATGCGACCCCTTGCATGATGGCCGTGCCATCCATGTTGATCGTGGCTCCCAAAGGCAGGACAAAACTGCTGATCCCCTTGGGCACTTTAAGACCCCGTTCCGCCTGCTCAATGGTCACAGGCAGGGCGGCTGCGCTGGAACTGGTGGTGAAACCCACTTCCATCGCCGGAAACATCGTCTTGAAGAATTTGATCGGGCTCATTTTGGCCCAGAATTTCAGAAACAGGCTGTACGTGATCCCTGCGTGAACCACTAATGCCAACAACAGCGTGATCATGTACATCGCCATGGAACCGATCATCTCCAGTCCGGCCTCACCCACAGCTTTGGCCATCAAAGCGAAGGCGGCGTAGGGAACCACTGTCATCAGCAAGTGAACCAACTTCATCATCACTTCGTTGGCTTGCTCCACAACTTCCTTGAGCCGGGCCACCTTATCACCGATCAGGGCGATCCCGATCCCGAAAGTGAGGGCAAAGAAGATGATCTGGAGCATCTCCCCCTCAGCCAGCGCCTGGATCGGATTGTCGGGAATGATGTTCATCAATGTCTCCATCACAGGAGGAGCGGCTTCGATATCCGTCTTTTCCGGTTTGTCCACATGGACCCCTTCACCTGGACCCATGACATTGGCCAGCAGCAAGGCGATGGTGATAGCGATCGCAGTGGTGATCAAATAGAGAAAAACCGTCTTGCCACCGATACGCCCCAGTTTTTTCGGGTTCCCAATTCCGGCGGCTCCCAAGACGATGGAGAAGAAGACCAGAGGAACCACGATCATTTTGATTGCTCTGATAAACAGATCACCCACTGGTGCAAACAACCATGTGTTTAGAAGGTTAAAGGCCTCAGGATAAAATTGATTGAGTATAATACCCACGATGAGGCCTAGAATGATCCCAAGAAAAGTTTTAGTTGTGAGTTTCATGCATACCACCACCTATACTTGATTCATAAATCACTTCCCGTTTTAATTAGGGCATTTTCATTGTGAAAGGGCTTACGCCCAAGGTCGAAATAGCCCACTAAACCATTATATCATACAGATATATCATACAGAAACAGCATACGGACCATTCTCATTGTGGTGGATAAAGATGCATGAACAACAACCAAAGTGTCTTGAGAGAGGCGTTTTCATTGGTAAAATGCGGGAATCAGTTGGCAAGCGCTTCGGAGGATTGATCACCCGCTTCATCCTTATAAACCAACAACCCCCCTGATCCAAATATGGATCAAGGGGGTTGTTGGTATAACTGCCTGGCAACGTCCTACTCTCCCAAGGGCCTGCGCCCTAAGTACCATCGGCGC
>CAUGKZ010000151.1 GCA_959600065.1 uncultured Kroppenstedtia sp.
TTCATCCCATTTTTGTCCATGGTTTTCCATCTACGCCCCTCCGCGTCAGTGAAAAACTTTCCCTTTAAATCAGACCATGACCATCGATGGTTTAGAGCGGGTCCGCCGCAACTGGATGAATAACCCGTCTTTCCCTACCATGGCAAAATACTCCTTTGATTAGTGTATCAAAAAAAGCGGAGCGAATTAAGAAATATATTTTGCACAGATAGGAAAGCTCACACCCAGTTTCCCGGGAAATGGATGGTTCCAACAGGATTTCAGTCTATCCCTTCCAGTGCTATAATAGTGCAGAAATGAATCCTTGGCGATCCCCCCACTGATTCCGGATCGCTGCACAATGAAGGTGAAGCCATGAATCCCTTATCAGGTATCAAGATGGAAGGAATCCAAGATAAATTCAACAATATTGCCGAGGATCCCGCCCGCGAACTGTGGACTCCCCTGGTGGAACACGTCCTAATCCCGGCGGCACAGATCGCATTGATCCTCTTTCTCACCTGGCTCGCTCTCCGCTATCTCGCACAGGTGATTGATCGTCTTCTCAATCTGAGCCGGTTTCAGGAAAAACGCGGAGCCACGCTCGGACGCCTGATTAAATCCACTGCCCGCTATGTCATCTATTTTATCGCCATCATCGCCATCCTCGAAAAATTGGATATTCCTGTAACTTCGGTTCTGGCCGGAGCAGGAATCGTCGGATTGGCGGTGGGGTTTGGTGCGCAAAACCTGGTGAAAGACGTGATCAGCGGCTTCTTTATTATTTTTGAAGGGCAGATGGAGGTCGGCGATTATGTCCAGATCAATGGAGATGTCATGGGCACCGTTGAGGAGATCGGCCTGCGGGTCACCAAGATCCGGGAGTTCAATCAGCGTTTGCACTTTTTCTCCAACGGGGAGATCAACCGGGTGACCAATTACAATCGCGATCAGATGCGTCCCCTGGTAGCTGTAACCGTCCCCTACGAAGCCGATCAGGAGTTGGTTCAAAAGACTCTGGATGAAGTGAACGAAGACCTGGGTCGTCGGTTAGCTCCCTATGTAATCGAACCTTTTAGCATCTTTGGCATCACCAACATCGAAAATGATGGAGTCGAGTACACCATCACCGCCGTAGTGACACCGGAAGAGTACTGGTCGACGGAACGGGAAATGCGGAAATCGATCATTCGGGCCTTCAACCTCAAGTCCATCGAGTTCGCCTACCCGCACCAAATTATGAAAATCTCCTCGGAGACCTCAACGATTTTCCCTGACAAAGGGAACCGGGAAACGTGAAGGCGGAATCCATTCCTTATCAGCTGGTCATTCTGACGACCGCTACAATCACAGCGGTCACTCCCACGGAAATTCCCACCCACAAAACCACTCGTTTCAAATCCCTGCCCATGGTTGCCATGTGGTCCACTTGACGGACCACTTTTTGTTTTCTCTTTTTGGCCATATGAGAATCCACACTCCTTTGTATATAGAGCCATCCCCAGGGATTTTTCTTTTCATCCTTCGGGATCCGTTTGGCTGTCATTTTTAATCTATTTTACAGGAATAACATGTGATTGTAATCCAATTATAATGCCTTGCCCCAGGGCTGTTGATGAACCCTAAAATGGATGATGGGAAGGAAACGACCCTTTCGCCCTCATCGTAAAATATGGCTTGAGGGGACGGGGATGGTGGGACAGCTACGATCTCTTGCAAAGAGCACAAAGGCTCTTCACCGTCCCACCATCTTGACCTTATTCCCTACCTAAGATATGGCTAATCAACACGCCTGGTCTTGCCCCTATGGAACATGGTTTTCTTTCATCACATATTCTAGATCAAAGTATCCCACAGATAAAATGTGGCATAACTCCGCCAAGGTGTCCAATTCTCCCCCCATTGCCGGACATCGGCCTCTGTCGGCTGCCACTGTAGCCCATAAGCTTTTCTCAGAGCATTTCGAAGCCCGATATCCGCAGCCGGCAACAAATCGGGACGACCCAAACCAAACAGCAAGAGGCATTCAGCCGTCCAGCGCCCCACCCCCCGCAAAGAGACCAGTTGATCGGTCACAAGCTGATCGGGGAGCGTTTTCATCCCTTCTAAATCCAGGGTACCATCAACAATTTTCCTTGAAATATCGATGACATACTCCGCCTTCCGGCGATTAAATTGCAGACGCTGCAGGTCCTCGTATTCCAGGCGGGCCACTTGGGGAGGGGTGGGGAAGACAGGCAAAGTTTCCCCTCGAAAGGGAACTTTGTCTCCTGTCCCTTCGATCAATCGCTGAATCAGTGTAGCCGCAAAGGAGAGATTCAGTTGTTGACTGATGATCGTTTTGATCAGACATTCATACAAGGTGGGATCCAGAACAAAATGAAGACCTCTTCGTGATTCCACGATGGGAGCCAGGCGGGGTTCCTTCTTCATCTGTTCATAAAAGGGAGCCAAGTCCACATCCAGGGAAAACATCCGCCGGATCATCCCCTTCAGACATTGGATTTCCCCCTCAGAGAGCTCCTCCTCCACCTCAACGAGTATCTGTCCACCATCCCACCCGATTCCCACCACCACCGCTCGCTCTTTCAGATGAAGAGTGCGGTAGTAGAACCCCTCCCGGAACAGGTAGGCTGTCTTTTCAAAATGGTCCAAGCGGCGGGTGGTCGCTGAAAAGGAATAAGGATGCACAGGCTCCAGTTGTAAGACAAGCATGGACGGACCCCCTTTTCGGACTTGGACATGTCTTGTCTGGTCATTCAGTTACGATGTGAAGAAGAAAAGGAGAGGATTGTGTGTCCAAACAGCCCTCTCATCTCACTTCTTTCGATTATATCATTTTCTCCGGAAATCCTGTCCAAAACAGACCCCATTTTTTTAAAAAAGTGCATAACGATACCAAAGGCGTATCTAATCCATCTAAGGATGGAATTGAGTAAGTCATAATAGGGTTTTCCATGCTTACACGCAAAAGACCACGGCACCCCCATGGCCTTTTGCGTGGACCCGATCATTCCACCAGCTCCACCTGAACTCCTTTTTTCACACCGAACTGACGGGCTTGGTTCACTTGATTCATATATACATCGATCCGCTTCCCTTTGATGGCGCCCCCTGTATCCTGGGCGACACGATAGCCGATCCCTTCGATATATACTTTGGAACCGATCGGGATCACCTGGGGATCCACAGCGACGGTAACCCCCTCCGCCACGCGGGCTCCACTGGACGTGACACCAAAGGCGGGATGATCCGGGGACTTCCCCGTCGATTCCGGACCAGAAGTATAGGCGGTCAATGTGAATTCACCGAGGGATTTTCCTCTGGCCATGGCCGGAACCGCTTCATCTTTCTTCTGTTCTTGCACCGCTTCCCCTTGACGGGGGATCTTCAATTTTTGTCCCACACGGATCAGGGAAGGGTCTTTCAGTTCGTTCAGCTTGGCGATGGTTGAAACGTCAGACCCATGTTGCCGGGCGATCCTGTACACGGTGTCTCCTTGGGCCACGGACACCGTAGTGTAACTCGCCTCTGCCTCCGCTCGATCCGACCAGGCTCCCCCATGGTTGCCTCCCGCCGCCAACACTCCCACTCCTGCCAGACTGAGAGCGGCTACGATCCACCGGTTTACATTCATCGATCATCACCTCATATAAATGATAGATTTCCTTTACTAGAGTCAATATCCATCTTCACCGATCCGGCAATGGGTTATACTCCCCTCGCAATAAAAAAAAGGACCTGCAGGCCCTTTTTTTACAATTCGATTCTCCGGTATCGCTCCTCCGCCAGCTGGTTAATCCCTCGATACAAAACATAATACCCAGCCAGGAACAAAAGAAGTATCGTCCCGTAAATCAACCCACCAGGTATATGAATCCATTTCATCAAAAACACGATCAGAGCTACCAGACCTGACGCGACGATTTGGATCAACATCAACAACAGCCCATTGGAGCCGCCACGAACGGCTTCTTGAGGGGTATTCCAATCCAATCGGGGAAGCATCAGATTGATGGCGATGCCCACTCCAGCCATTCCGGCCCCTGCTGCGAGGCCGAGGAGAAGAGTCCATAAAAGAACCCATGCCCCTCCTCCCATCAGCATCTGTATCGCCACCACCCCTCCGGTCACAAACAGAGTGAAGACCATCGCCAACAGCCACTTGGCCCATACCTGCCGACCTGGGAAAATGGGAAGGCTTTTGGAGTAGGCGAATTGTTTCCCCTCCCGGGAGATGCCGGAGACGGCCACCCCATTCACACCAGTGAGAAAAGCGATCGTCCCTACACCGCCCCAGATTAGAAGTTCCTCCAGGAAAGGCAAGGATTGAAGATCCGCTACGTCTTGCCCATCTCCTCCCACCCACATCGGAACAAATACCATCAAGGGGAAGATCAAAACCCCTAGGATCGCCTGCAACAAGAAAGCAGGGGTCCGGACCAGAATCCGCCACTCTTTTCGAAACATCGCTCCCAGCGGGGAATTCTCTTTCCTGAGAGTCTCCCTCCAGTCCACAGGAGTCTTCCCTCCCCTTCCTCCCGTATCACCGACCAATCCTTTGTAATAGAGCGCATCGGCTAATTTTACCGTACCGACTGTTGCTAGCAAGCTGACTCCCAAGAATAGCACCCACGCAACTCCCCCACCTCCGATGATGGGAAAACGGAGAAGATCAGCCACCCAAACCGCCGGAGGGATCCAATAGCTGGTGGTCTCTATCAACTGACTGTCAGTCAACCAAGAGCCCAGCGCCTTAGCATCCCCGACCCGTTCCATCCAGCCGCCCCGAATCCATACCTGAAATCCCAGTAAGATCAAAATCACCAAAACTGCGCTGATCTCACGCAGATAGCTACGGGAACGGTGAAGATGGATCACCCGCATCCATCCCATCACAAGCATGGCCGCCAGACTTAAAGGCAACAAGGGCAGGAGCACCATCATCAAAACCAGTGAGGCATAATAGGGAAAACCCAGCCCTTCCACCCCTCCGTAGATAAGAAATCCCGGAAGGAAAATCAGCATCAGGAGGAGTACCATTTCGATCCAGATACTAACCATCCGCGCACTGAACACTTGGGCAGGGGTGACCGGGAGCGAGAACGGGTCCTCTCGATCCTTGGCGAAGTAGAGTGTACCGATAATCTGGAAGAAGCCCAAAATGAAAACCCCCACCAGACCCGCCGCCGCTAGTAAAATCGGAAATGCATTCGTCTGCCCCACCCATTTCAATCCCCCATAGAGTCCCGTGTAAAAAAAGAAAAGCAATGACCCCAAAGGGAGGAGACACAAAAGAAAAAATAGCACTAGCAGAAGTTCCCACAACCGTTCCCTCCGTACCAGATACCGA
>CAUGKZ010000152.1 GCA_959600065.1 uncultured Kroppenstedtia sp.
ACCAACGGTAGGTACGATCCATAGAGTTTTTCACGTACTCCCGATCCGCCGGATAAGGAGGACATTCGTCGAAAGCCATGATAATATCGGCACCCAGAGCATTTTGTATCTCCATCGACTTCTCCGGACTGAGAAAGAGCGGCTCTCCGTTCAGATGGGAACGGAAGGAGACTCCTTCTTCGGTGATTTCCCGAAGATTACTGAGACTGAATACCTGAAATCCCCCACTGTCAGTCAAAATCGCCCGATCCCAATTCATAAACCGATGAAGCCCGCCGGCTTCCCGGACCACATCGTGACCGGGTCGCAGAAAAAGGTGATAAGTGTTGGACAGGATGATCCCGCTACCCATCTGTGTCAACTCTTCAGGGCTCATCGTTTTAACGGTAGCCAAGGTTCCTACCGGCATAAAAGCCGGCGTGTCCACCGTTCCGTGAGGAGTATGTAACCGCCCGAGGCGGGCGCCAGACTGTTTACACGTCTTGATCAATTCATATCGCAGAGCCAATGGGTCTCCCCCTACTTTTTTATTATACCTTAATACTCGCTTAAGATAAACGGCTTTACCTGTTTCTCATATACTTCACAATATCAACATGGCATCGCCAAAACTGAAAAAGCGGTACTTCTCCCGGACAGCCCTCTGGTAAGCTTGAAGCATCAGTTCCCGGGATGCAAAGGCACTCACCAACATCAGCAACGTCGATTTGGGGAGATGAAAATTGGTCAACAGGGCATCCGTCACCCGGAAAGGGAATCCCGGATAGATGAAGATATCCGTCCAACCTCTAGCCGCCCGAATCTCTCCCTGGTCCCGGGCTACCGTCTCCAACGTTCGCACCGAAGTCGTGCCTACAGCCACCACCCGGTTTCCCTTGGCTTGGGCGAGACGAATCTGTTCTGCCGCCTCCTCGGATACCTCGTAAAACTCGGCATGCATCTGATGTGCCTCCACACTCTCCGCCGTCACCGGACGGAAGGTGCCCAAGCCTACATGCAACGTGATGGTGACGATCTGGACGCCCTTGTCCTTCGCATGCTGTAGAAGATCCTCCGTAAAATGAAGCCCTGCGGTAGGAGCCGCTGCAGAGCCTAGAGCCCTGGAGTAGACGGTCTGATATCGTTCCGGCTCATCCAGCCGCCTGTGGATATAAGGAGGAAGCGGCATTTCTCCCAACCTTTCCAACAATGACTCCAGGTCTTGTCCCGAATATCGAAGCTGAAATACCCGTCCTCCTGCAGCATCTGTCACTTCTTGGGCTACTGCTTGCAGCTGCCCATCCCCAAAGCGGATCACAGTGCCTTCCTTCACCCGTTTGGCCGGTTTGACCAAGGCTTCCCAACGATCCCCACCTAGAGGGTTGAGTAACAACAGCTCGATCCGGGCCCCGGTTTCCTCCTTTTCCCCCACGAGACGCGCCGGCCGTACCCGAGTATCGTTCAGAACTAACACATCCCCTGGGTGAAGATATTCGAGAAGATCCGGAAACCGGCGATGCTCCGTGGTCTGCTCCTCCCGGTTGACCACCATCAACCGGGAACCACTCCGCTTTTGTGCCGGCTCCTGAGCGATTAATTCCTCAGGAAGTTCAAAATCAAATTGCGAAACATCCATCGCAAACCAAACTCCTATCTCTGAAGGTATCAGACTGCGTAACAAACATTTATGTACATCTCTTCATGCAACTTTCCCCTGAGAAGCGTTGTGATTACCTGCCTTTGCAGACAGTTGGGATGGGGTTTCACATTTCGGCACCTAAATTCTGACGAGCCAAAGATATTCCTGTGAAACCCAACGCTCTGGCGTGTTGATTATCCATATTTCGGACGAAAATAAGGTCGGGGTGGTGGGAGGTGAAGAGCCTTTGCACCCATAGGGCACAAGTCTCGCCAGGGTCGCTTTCCGCTCCCGGGTCTCGCTATGCGTTCTTTGCAAGAGATCGTAGCCGTCCCACCCTCCCCGTCCCCTCAAGCGATATTTTACGATGGAGGGCAATGGAAAGAGCGAGCGAAAGGGTCGTTTCGTTTTCGCATCCATTTTATGGTTAATCAACAGCCCTGCCCAACTCTCCCTGTGACGACTTTTTCACAACACTTTTAGAATCATGGTGAATAAGTGCTGGCATAGTTCTGTCACACCCTCATCCTCCCTGCCCCATCATTCATCTATCATAATAAGATCGTAACAAATAAGTAAAGGATACTCCCTTTCGCCCCATTCCTTTGGCTGATTCACCCCTCTTCTGTGACTGGGCCAGGAGGAACCCCGGAAATTTTTCAGAGTAAAGAAAAAATGCCTGCTCCCTATCGGAACAGGCGAAACAAATAAAGCAACAGGGAAAGTACCACACTGATCAGGATGCTGGTCACCACAGGAAAGTAAAATTTGAAGTTCTCTTTTTCAATCACGATATCCCCCGGGAGACGTCCCAAGTTGAAAAAGCGGCCACCAAAATGCCACAACAGACCAAAGGATACCAAAAGGATGCCAAAGAAAATCAGCATTTTCGGAATCGGATTCATGACGGCAACTCCACCCCAAAGTGTTGATAACAGCGGGGAGTGAGCATCCGTCCACGAGGAGTACGCTGCAAAAATCCGATCTGCATCAAATACGGCTCATACACATCCTCCACCGTATGAGCCTCCTCCCCGATCGTGGCTGCAATCGTCTCCAGCCCGACAGGCCCTCCCCGAAAATGGGTCAGGATCGTTTTCAACAACTTATGATCCACTTCATCCAATCCCAGTCTGTCCACCTGAATCCGATCCAATGCATCCTGAGCCGCTTCCTTAGTGATCACCCCGTCACCCTGAACTTGAACAAAATCCCGCACCCGCTTCAGCAGACGATTGGACACCCGCGGCGTGCCCCGGGAACGGCAGGCGATCTCCTCTGCCCCCGCTTCCCGAATCGAAACCCCCAAAAGATCCGCCGCCCGCATCACAATCAGGGTCAGCTCCTCCTGGGTATAGTATTCCAACCGACTGACCACGCCAAACCGATCCCGCAACGGGGAGGAAAGAGAACCGGCTCGGGTGGTGGCTCCCACCAGAGTGAAGGGAGGAAGATCCAAACGAACCGAGCGGGCGCTAGGCCCTTTTCCGATCACGATATCCAAGGCAAAGTCTTCCATCGCCGGATAGAGAACTTCCTCTACACTGCGGTTGAGCCGATGAATTTCATCGATAAATAAGAGATCGCTCTCCTGCAGATTGGTCAGGATCGCTGCCAGATCCCCGGGACGTTCGATGGCCGGCCCGGAAGTGGTCCGGACCTGGACCCCCATTTCATTGGCGATGATATGAGAAAGGGTGGTTTTTCCCAAACCCGGTGGTCCGTACAACAACACATGGTCCAGAGGATCCCTACGCATCTTGGCCGCTTCTATGTACACCTTCAGGTTCTCTTTCACCCGTGTCTGTCCGATGTAATCATCCAGGTAACGGGGACGCAAGCTGAATTCCATCGGTTCATCTTCCGTTGAAAAATGGGAAGAAATCATCCGCTCTTCCATCCCGTCCCCCCTATTCCTTCATGGAAAATTGCAATGCACGGCGAATCCATTGATCCAATCCCGGTTCTTCCTCGCCAAAATCTTTCCTGGCTATCGCCACGGCCTGAGAAGCTTCTTCTTCATTATATCCCAGGGCTTGCAGAGCTTCAATCGCCTCCAAAGATCCGGCTCGCGCCACCTGCCTAGAGGTGTCGACTCGGACAGCGGAAACAAAGCTTTCATTGAGGCCTGATTTTTTCAATTTATCCTTCAGATCCAACACGATCCGCTGGGCTGTTTTCTTCCCTACCCCCGGCAATTTGGTGAGAAAACGGAGATCTTCCTGCTCTACTGCCTCCACCAGGCGCCCCGGATTCCCGGCGCCTGTCACCGCCAGCGCTACTTTGGGTCCGATCCCGGAGACTTCCAAAAGGAGGCGGACCAGATCCCGTACCTGTCGTTCGCGAAAGCCGTACAGTGTATGGGCATCCTCCCGGATCACTTGATGGGTGTACACCGTCACCTCTTCCCCCTCTTCCCATTCCAGAGGATGGACGCAAAAGAGCAGATACCCCACCCCTCCGGTTTCCACCACGATCGTTTCCGCCGTTCGATAAGCTACGATTCCCCGGATAAACTCGATCATCCCTTCACCTCCCCTTCCCAAGCCGACGGGGCAAGGTATTGGAATGAGCCTCACAGATGGCTACTCCCAGTGCATCCGCCACATCATCAGGCTTCGGGATTCCCGGCAAATTCAAAAGCATTCGAACCATCTCCTGAATCTGTCGCTTTTGCGCTTGACCATAACCGACCACTGCCATTTTCACCTGTAAGGGAGTGTACTCTGTGATGACGGCTCCCGCCTCCTCCGCCCCCAGCATTAACACGCCTCGCGCCTGCCCGACAGTGAAGGCCGTGGTCACATTCCGATTGAAAAACAACTTCTCAATCGCCACCACATCAGGGCGGTACTTTTGATACAGTTCAGTCACTTCATCATAAATCTGTTTCAGCCGGGTCCCTGTCGACAATCCTGCCTCGGTCTCGATACTACCGTAGTCGACGGCTTTCAATCGATTTCCCCGCTGATCGATCACACCATAACCTACAATGGCGATCCCCGGATCAATCCCTATAATGCGCACACCTGCACCTCCCAGGGGGTCGAACCCACGTTTGCCATCAGCAGATGATTATACCATACTTTTTGCAGTCGCGAGGATGGGAGGCTTGTATGATTTTCCTTTTTCCAGCACATGACTAAGGTTGAAGTAGCGACCCTCTCTGAACTCTTGCCCCAAAGCGCAGAGCACCCAGGCGAGACATGCGGAGGCAAATTCAATCCTCCCTCTCTGCCCTTCTGCGATTTTCCACCCTCATTCGTACAGGGCTAGGCTGTTGATTGGCCATATTTTTGTGGGTAACCAGAGTCGAGATGGTAGGGCGGCGGAGATCCTTTGCGCTCTTTGCAAGATCCTAGCCGTCTCACCCTCCCCCCACAAGCCATATTCTCGCTTGGGGGCAAGTAGGGTGGCGAAGGTCTGCCCCATATTCCGGGTAATCAACAGACCTGCGTACAGGGGACTTGATCACAACTCTTTCAGTCGGGAGTGCCAAAAGGATGAAAAAATACGGGATCCTGTTTCTCACCCTCCTGCTCGGCTTCGCCTCAGGAGGATGCGGTAATCATCTGTCCGGTCCGGAGAAGACTGCGGTCCGATTCTACAAAGAAGTCTGGGTGGAAGGCGACCTCAACCACTCCTCTCGTCTGCTGGCCCATCCACGCAACCGGAAGGAACTAGGTTGGCGGGTGGAACAAACCCGGTCT
>CAUGKZ010000153.1 GCA_959600065.1 uncultured Kroppenstedtia sp.
CATATGATGCGTTATCCTGCGAAGCTGATCCATCGGCGGGGGTTCATCCAACTGAGATGAATCCCCCACTTTATCGCATCGGGGAGGGAACCAAGATTTATGCAAAGGCTGATCGTCCTTGCTTTAATCGGATTTGTTGCCCAATTGATTGATGGTGCGCTCGGCATGGCGTACGGTGTTTCTTCTACGTCACTTTTGTTGGTTTATGGGATTGCACCGGCAATTGCCTCCGCTTCCGTTCATATGGCGGAGCTGGTGACCACTGCCGCCTCCGGACTCTCCCATTGGAAGTTTGGCAATATCGATAAGTCGGTTGTGAAAAAATTGATCATCCCCGGTTCCATCGGTGCCTTTTTGGGTGCTTGTTTTCTCAGCTATTTGCCGGGGGAATCGGTCAAACCATTTATTGCTGCATTTTTGTTTTTGTTAGGTTTTTTTATTATATTTCGCTTTTTGTTTGGAAACCAACGTCCTCGGCGGGTGGTTAGAAACAAAAAGGCGAAATGGATGGCCCCCCTGGGTTTGATTGCGGGGTTTGCTGATTCCACTGGTGGAGG
This sequence comes from uncultured Kroppenstedtia sp., assembly GCA_959600065.1. Classification (GTDB taxonomy): domain Bacteria; phylum Bacillota; class Bacilli; order Thermoactinomycetales; family DSM-45169; genus Kroppenstedtia; species Kroppenstedtia sanguinis. The sequence goes on from CAUGKZ010000153.1 coordinate 558, forward strand.
TGGTTGGGGTCCTTTGACCACCCCCGTCCTGATATCCCGGAATGAGATCGAGCCGCGAAAGGTGATCGGGTCGGTGGATGCCAGTGAATTTGCGGTCGCCCTTTTTGCCTCTTTAGGGTTTCTCATCTCTCTCGGTTGGAATGAAGTGAACTGGCTATGGGTGGGAATGCTGATGGCGGGAGGAGTTGTGGCGGCACCGATCGCCGCTTGGTTTGTCCGGGTGGTTCCCTCTTATCTGTTGGGAGTGATGGTGGGAGGTCTGATCATCACGACTAACGCTCATACCCTGATGAACTCCTCTACATTTTTTGCGAAGTGGAATCAGACGGCGGTCTACATCTGTTTAGTCGTGTTCTGGGTGATTTGTCTAGGCATGGCCTTACGGAAGGGAAGGAAAAATCAATAATTTGAAGAGAGAACCTTTCATCTCCTAACCCCCATCCGGGGTTTTTTTCTTTTTGCTCCACTTTTTACATATTCAATCCACATTATTGGAAGGTTAAGCGTGAGTGGAATATCACCCGATGTTCTATCAGGGATGTTATTGGGAAAGGATGGAGATCATGGATCAACCCTTCGCAACCACTCCACGCAAGTCCAGTCCGGCAAACCGGCTTCCCTTCTCTGAAAGGGTCCTTTCTTCTGGAAAGGATATTCTATCTCTGACCAAACCGGGAATCAATCTTTCCAACCTGTTTGCCTGTCTGGCAGGGTATTGGCTTGCTTCCGGTGGGGTTCCGGAATGGAGGAGTTTGAGTTGGGCACTGCTGGGGACTGCCTTGGTGGTGGGAGGCAGTTGTGCCTTAAATAACGGAATAGACCGGGATTTCGATCGCAAAATGGAACGAACCAAGCACCGGCCGGTACCTTCTGGAAGGATCGACTGGAGAGCGGCGGTTCTATTGGGGTTGATCCTGACCGGGGCGGGGGTGTGGTTGTTGTTCTTGGGAGTGAATCCCCTGGCAGCCGGGTTGGCGGCGGCGGGATCTTTTCTGTATGTGGTTATATACACCCTGTGGTTGAAACGATCCTCCGCCTCCAACACCGTGATTGGCGGTCTGTCCGGGGCGATTCCTCCCTTAATCGGGTGGGCGGCCGCAGGCCAAGGGCTGACTTGGACGGCATGGATTCTGTTTTTCATTCTGTTTCTATGGCAACCCCCCCATTTTTTTGCTTTAGCCCTGTTGAAAACAGATGATTACCGAAGAGCGGGGATCCCCATGCTTCCGGTGGTGAAGGGGGAACGGAGCACCCGCAGACAGATGTTGTTCTTTGTCTGTCTTCTGCTCCCGGTATCCCTTTTACTGGTGGGGACAGGGGCTGTAAGTTGGGGTTATTCAGTGGCTGCCTGGGTTTTGGGAGTTAGCTACTTGATTTTGGCCTTGCTGAGGTTCAAGGAAGACGGAGAGAAACGTTGGGCTCGATGGATGTTTCGCTACTCGTTGATCTACCTTACCTTGATTCTGACGGCAATTGCGATTTTTGCCGATCCTTTCCCCCAATGATCGACGGGTTTTTCGATTTTTTACTACGTGGTGATGAATGGGGAGTGAATCCGAATGAAACGACGTTTACCGGTCTGGTGGCTGTTGATGATTCCTGGTCTGTTAGCCGGATGTGTCAGCCGCAATAATATGTCGGCACTCGATCCCCAAGGTCCGGTTGGGAAAACACAGCTGAATTTGGTTTATCTTAGCACCGGGATTATGACTTTTGTCGTGATTGTGGTGGCTGTAATTTTCATTTACGTGGTGATCCGGTATCGGGAGCGACCGGGAGATGAGAAAAAGGGAATCCCAGAACAGGTGTCGGGCAGCAAAAAGTTGGAGATCTTGTGGACGGCGATTCCAGTGTTGCTGTTGATCATTCTGGCGGTCCCCACGATTTCCACCACCTTTACTCTCAACAGGAAGCCAGCTCCAGAGGAGTCCATCCGAGTGAATGTGACTGGCTATCAGTATTGGTGGGGATTTGAGTATCCGGATCACAAGGTTTCCACAGCGAATGAGGTACATATCCCTGCTGGCAAAAAAGTGGAGTTTGTGATGAAGTCTCATGATGTGGTCCATGCCTTCTGGGTTCCCAGCTTGGGGGGGAAGCAGGATTTGAATCCAGGCAGACAGGACCGGATTGTCCTTCAGGCAGACAAACCGGGAGTTTATGAAGGCAAGTGCGCTGAGTTGTGTGGATCGTCACACGCCTTGATGAACTTTAGAGTGATCGCACACAAGCCAGCTGATTTCCAACGGTGGATCGCTTCACAGAAGAGTCCCGATTCCGCTCCCAAAACGGCTGAAGCCAGGGAAGGAAAACGGTTATTCAGACAAAATTGTATCGGCTGTCACGCTGTGCGCAAAGGCGGATTCAATGTGGAAGGAAGGAGCGCTCCCGAACTGACCGCTTTCAGCAATCGAACTCGAATCGCCGGCATTCTGCCGAACAACAAGAAAAATCTGAAGGACTGGCTGAGAAACCCTCAGGGGTTCAAACCGGGAAATCGGATGCCGGCCTTTGATCATTTGTCGGAAAAACAACTGGATGCTCTGTCTATCTATCTGGAAAACCTGAAATAAATCAGCAAGCGGATCGAAGGAGGGAGTTACTTGGCCACCCTGCTTATTCTTCTCGTTTTTGTCTTGTTCCTCGGGGCGATTCTGACCGGGGGATACAATAAAAAGTACTTGGAACGGATGCAACAAAGCAATTTATGGAACTGGATCACCACGGTGGACCACAAGCGGATCGGGGTTCTCTATCTAGTCGCCGGCGGCTTCTTTTTCGGTGTGGCGGGGCTGGAGGCGCTTTTGATCCGGATTCAGTTGATGTTCCCTAATCACTCGTTCATTGTGGGGGATACTTTTAACCAGCTGACGACCATGCATGGGACAACCATGCTCTTTCTGGTGGCGCTACCCATTCTGTTCGCGTTTATGAACTTTATCGTTCCACTGCAGATCGGAGCCCGTGATGTTGCCTTTCCCTATCTGAACAACCTGGGCTTCTGGCTGTATGTATCCGGTGGACTGCTTCTCAACCTGAGCTGGCTCTTCGGAGGGGCCCCCGATGCCGGATGGACGAACTATGCCACTCTGGCTCTGAATGATTACAGTCCGGGTCCGGGGATCAACTATTACGTGCTCGGTTTGCAAATCGCTGGGATTGGGACGTTAATGAGCGCTATTAACTTTATCACCACAATCGTCAATATGCGGGCTCCAGGGATGTCCTATCTGCGCCTACCAATGTTTACCTGGAGCACATTTGTGACTTCGGCGCTGATCCTGTTTGCTTTTCCACCGTTGACGGCTGGATTGTTCATGATGATGTTTGACCGGATCTTCGGTGCCACTTTTTTCTCAACGGCGGGTGGGGGAAATGTCACCGTCTGGCAACACATCTTCTGGATCTTTGGTCACCCTGAGGTTTATCTCTTGATCCTTCCGGCTTTCGGAGTTTTTTCCGAGGTGATCCCCACCTTCTCCAAAAAGCGTTTGTTCGGTTACAACTCCATGGTGTTTGCCACGGTTCTGATCGGCTTCCTGGGCTTTATGGTCTGGGTGCACCACATGTTTACTGTGGGTTTGGGCCCGGTGGCCAACTCCATCTTTGCCATCGCGACCATGGCGATCGCGGTTCCCACGGGGATCAAGATATTCAATTGGCTGTTCACGATGTGGGGTGGGCGAATCCGGTTCACCACGTCGATGCTTTTTGCCACCGGATTTATCGTCACCTTTGTCATGGGAGGAGTGACCGGGGTGATGTTGGCAGTGGTACCGGCGGACCTGCAATTTCATGACACCTATTTTGTGGTGGCTCATTTCCACTATGTCATCATCGGGGGGACAGTCACGGGGATTCTCGCCGGTTTCTACTACTGGTGGCCCAAGATGTTCGGCAGTGTTCTCAACGAAAAACTGGGGAAATGGAGCTTCTGGTTCTTCTATCTGGGCTTACACCTGACCTTTTTCCCTCAGCATTTCTTGGGGCTGAATGGAATGCCGCGCAGGGTGTTTACCTATGAAGCGAACAAAGGATTTGAAACGGGCAATCTGGCGAGTACGATCGGGACATTTCTGATGACGGCCGGGGTCTTGATTTTACTCTACAACGTGGTTCGGACCCTGCAAAAAGGAAAGCGGGCCGGTGCGGATCCCTGGGACGGACGTAGTCTGGAATGGGCGGTTCCCTCTCCGCCTCCGGTTTATAACTTTGCCCAGATTCCCCGAGTGAGGGGATTGGATCCCTGGTGGTTGGAAAAGGTTCATGGGGACGGCAAGCTGAAAGCGGCGGAACCGCTAGGGTTGATCCACATGCCTTCTCCCTCTTATCTGCCTTTGATCATGGCGGCGGGATTCTTCATCTCCGGGTTCGGATTTGTGTTTCACAGTTGGCAGGTGGGTGCTTTGGGATTGGTGGCCGTGTTCGTTACGATGTATGTTCGTTCTTTCCAAGAGGATCACGGATTTCACCTTCAGCCCGATGAAATGAAAGCAGAGGGAGTGGACAGCTGATGAAGATTGAGGAAAATACGGCCTCCGTTGCAGGGGGGATTCCCGCCGAACCGGAGAAGGCCACACTGGAAGGCCGAAACAAGATCGTGGGCTTCTGGTTGTTTCTGGCGGCAGAATCGACCTTATTTGCCACCGAAATGGGAGCTTACGTTGCCTTGAGGGGATCCCATATGAACGGTCCCGCCTCCCACGAACTGTTTCAATTGCCGATGGTGGCAGCTTCCACCCTGATTCTGTTGGT
>CAUGKZ010000154.1 GCA_959600065.1 uncultured Kroppenstedtia sp.
GTAAACCTACAGGCTACCGATAAAGGTCTGGATGAGTTCTTGAATCGGATAGACATAATGGGAATTATGTCCGAAAAAGAGGGAAAAGCGGTGGGGATTCGATGGGTTTTTGAGACATAACAGAAAGGCAGAGGTCAGAAATGCGATGAGACATAATGAATCAGGACGAGAGGCCTTGGATGATTTCCGTCGCTGGATGGAAATCAGCGGGTATTCTTCAAACACTATCGAGAGTTACATCCGGGGGGTCAGAAGCTACTTCGATTGGTTCTGCGGAAAGTATGGACGGGATCCCCGGGAGTTGTTCAGAGAGAACATCGTGGATTACCTTCAGGATCTGAAACGCCGGGAGGTGGGGCACGTCACATATAATTCTTACTTGGCTGCCCTCCAACGGCTGAATGCTTTCTGGATCGAGAGAGGCATTCAGGCGGATATCGTGATTCTCAAGAGGGATCGGTGGAAAGCACAGGCCGGAAACGAATCGCCCACCCAGCATACGACAGAAGAGGTGGAGCGGTTTCTGCAGGTGATATTGGAATCCGGAAACCGGCGGGATTACACCTTGGCCTTCTTCTTGGCTTACACGGGGTTGAGAGTATCTGAAGCCATTCACCTTCAGATGAAGGACGTGAACCTCCCGGCCAGACAATTGGTGGTTCAGTTTGGGAAGGGGCAGAAGCGGCGGGAGGTTCCGATGAGTACCCGCCTGGTTCAGGTCATCCGAAGCTACCTGAAGGACATCCGGCCTAAGTACCGAACGGCGGAGAGGAGTCCCTACCTTTTCGTTAGTCCCCGAGGACAACAACTTTCCCGGAAAACAATATATGGTCTACTTGTAAAGTACAGCCGACAGGCAGGGGTGAATCCGGAGATTACACCGCACAGCCTTCGGCATTTTTTCTGTACTCGGGCTTTGGAGGCGGGATACACAATTGAGGAGGTGAGGCAGATTGCCGGTCATGCCAACGTCAACACCACCCTGATTTATGCCCACCCCAGCCGGAAGTCAATGCTGGAGAAGATTGACCGACTTTGATCAAGATAGGTACCGGGCCGAAAGGCTTTTTTTCATGAAAAGAAAGGGTGGTATGAATGAACGACGACAAACTCATAGGTTTTTCTGAAGGGAATCCGGTTGGACTTGGTCAACCCGTACCGGATGCCCGGTTGGTTTTCCAAGAGCAAACCTATTGGGTCGAATATGACAATGTTACTAACAGCCTGATGCACATAGGGCGACTGGGCCGGGGAATGGGAGCCCATTGGGAATACCGGGAGGACGGGAGCGCTGTGATTCACTGGCACAGCGGGGAGTCCATGATGGTACCGGCGGGGGAAAATTCGGGACGTTACGCAGTGGGGCATCTTCTCTCTGGATCTCAAGTACGAAAGGAGGGCAGTTCATGAACTGGCGTAAGATCCGCATCACCACGACCACCACCCTCATGCTGGGGATCGTGGGAGTAGGGGCGTATAACGCCTTGTTTCCTCCACAAGTCGCTCCGGCGGCGGAGGAGTCGAAACAACCCACCGGGGTGTCGGTGGACTCCACCCAAGGAGCCGCCACCTATGCCCTGTATTTCACCAACTACTGGCTCACAGGAAACTTGGAAGAAGCCCAAAAATATGCGGCCAAAGGGTTTGAAGTGCCTAACAGCCTTCCCAAACCGCAAAAGGTGGAAAACATCATCACCTGGGGGGCTCGGAGTTTGGACGATCACCGGGTGATGGTCACCATCCGGGCCCGGGAAAAAGATCGGGTCCTCTGGTTGGAGGTGCCGGTAGTGGCGGATCGGGGGAGCTATGGGGTGTACGGGATCCCAACCTTCGTTCCGGAGCCGGGAACGGCGAAACAACCGGATTCCCCGGAGATCGATTCCATTGAAGACCGGAAGGCGGAGGCAGGCATCCGACAGACCGTCCAATCCTTCTTCCGGAATTATGCTGAGGGCTCTCCAGAGGACATTGCCAATCTGTTTTTGGATGGGAAGCCTCGCAGCGTGTTGGATCTGGAGGGGGAGTTTTTGAAGGGAGTGCAAATGGAGATCAGTCATCCGAGAAATGGTCAAGTCTATGTCCAGGCGGATGCATCCCTTCGGATCGACGGACAGGTGGTTTCCCAGAACTATGAATTTTGGCTCAAGAAAAGCGGATCGAAATGGCTCATTGATAAAACCAATCCAGTGATTCCACTGGAGGAATAGGGAGGTTCTTTTAATGACAGACATGTTGGCATACCTAGCCACTGTGGGGATTTTTCTGGCGGATCCAGAAAACTCCTCTTTATGGGGAGTGGTAAACAACTTCAGCGATTGGCTTCGTCCAAACCTGAAAGAAGCCTATTTTTTAGTCGCATCGGTATTGATATTGCTCCACATCTGCGTTCGACAATTGCGTCCGAAAACACTGAACATCATTGGCTGGCTTGCATTTGCAGGTCTTTTTGTTTTGGGGAATGATTTTCTGGAAACAGTGGTCGAATTTTTGGAAGGATTGTTTACCCGGAAAGGTTGATGGGTTATGCCTGCAGAAGATGAAAAAGCGTATCGTCGATCCTTTCAAGTGCAGACGGTCTATTCCTATCATGAGGGATGGAATGTTCCCATTCGGGCGTGGGTGAAAATTCCTTACCTTCCGGGGTTCTTCATTGAGTTCCAGGAAGGTCTTTTCTTTATTCTTTTGGAGGTACTGGCTTATGCCTTTGACTCCATGGGAATCGGCTTTAAACCACTGACTCAATATGGAGTGATCCCAGTGGTGTTGACGATCCTCATGAAAAAGATCAAGCCTGAAGGAAAGTATTTGTATCAGTGGTGTCATTCCTTTTTTCGCTACATGCTCACGGAAAAAGAGACGGATGGGGCGTTGAACTCAGTGGATACCTCTCCGGACCGGCTAATCATTCTCAGCCGGTTGTACCCGGGGGATAAGATAACAAACAAAAGAAAACGGCGGAAGAGATGGTTCCGCCGATCCAACAAGACGATGGCGGCTTCCTGAGTGGAAGACCGCCATTTCATTATGAGGGAGGACGGAAGATGAAAAAGATGACTTTTCCGATTCTGCTCCGTTCCGGAAATCTTGTCGTTTCGCAAAATGGGCAGGCGCATGGTTTTTATCACATTCCACAACTGAATTATGAATTTCTCTCGGACGGGGAACGGTTTCAACTGCGGAACCACCTGGAAAAATTCATGAATGAGTGCCCCTATCACCTGGGATTCAAGTCGATTCCGATCCCCTATTCGCCCTGGGAAAGTGTGAACGACGATCCCGATCAGGTACCGGAGTGCTTGCGGGAGGCTTGGAAAACCTCTCTGAACAACGTAGAGCGGGTCTTGCAGGAGTTGGTTCCCAGCCGGGAGATGCTGGTATTGCGGGTGAGTATGGAAAGTGTCAGCGGGGACTGGTTGGAGGAAATCCAGCGGGGATTTTTTGAACTGGTGCGGGATCCGCTGGCGATGACCGATCAGTTCGTGGGAGGGGAAAGGTATCGGCTTCCTGTTACGGAATGGGAACGCTTTGAACAGGCGGAGCGGGATGTTTTTAAGTACCTGACGACCTATTTTCACGGTGGGATTACCCCGTTGTCGGAGGAAGAGGTACTTTATCTTACGGAGCGTTGTGGTTGTCGGGGTGTTAGTCCAGGGATGCAGGAAGAGCCGATGGATCTCTTGATCCGGGACGGTTACATCCACGTTTCCAAAGCGGATGTGGAGCGGGGGATGAACGATGTGGACTTGTCTTTCCGCAAACCGATGGGGATGGTCCGCTGGCGGAAAGACTTCCCGGAGGAGACCCGGACGGGTTACTTTCAGTTTTTGTCCACTTCCTGGCTGCCTCCGGCGATTGCTTTTCCGAATCGGGCGGAGGCATTCCATAAGGCAAAGGAACTCCCCTTTCCCGTCGAGATTGACATGGATTTGGAGCAGATGTCCAACCAGGTCGCTCGGAAAGAACTCAAAAAGAAATATGACCTGATCGTGGGACAGATCAAGCATACTGTCAGTTCCAAAGGGGAGGAGACCGAGCAAAGGGACGTTGGAAGGGACGCGGAACGAAAACTCACCAACGAAGAGCTAGATGAACGGTTGGAAAAGGAGAAAACCCCGCTTTTCAAGATGCGCCTGGTTTTTTGTGTATGGGGGGATACCGCAGAAGAAGTGAAAAGCCGTCGGCAGCAACTGGTTTCCAAAATGAAAGAGATCGGATTGCGCTTGGAGATCCCCCGGACTGAACAGAAAACGTTATACCATGACACTTTGCCCGGGGCGGAACAGATCAACAGTCACTATGTTGTTCGACCGACAGCGGAGTTCATCTCCAGCTTGATGCCCCTGGCAACCACGGAAGTGGGGGACCCAGCGGGGATTTTTCTGGGCACTACGATTATGACGGGCACCCGGGCGGATCAGGATCAAATCGATCAGTGGGCACGGGGGAACACCCCGGTATTTATGGATGAGCGGCGGGCCCGGGAGCACCTTTCAAAAACATCGTCTTCCCTCATATTAGGTTCTCTGGGCCGGGGAAAAACGATGCTGAAGTGTTACCTGATGTACCGGCGGCTACAAAGAGGAGTGCATCAGCTTCTGTTTGAACCCAAGGATGAACTTTGGGCGATTGCGCATGAACTGCCGGAGCTGGCTGAATTGACGAATATTGTATCCATCAGCAATTCCGTCAGGGACAAAGGAAAGTTTGATCCTTTGATTGGAATCGGGGAGGATCCGGAGGAACGGTTGTACAAGGAGCAGTTGGCGGAAAGCATGCTGCTGTTTCTTTCAGGGGAGTCGGACTCTTCTTGGGCGGGGACGGCTCTGGGTTATGCGGTCCATGAAACAATTCAGGAGGATCATCCCTCGATGATGCGGGTGTTGGATCACTTGCGGGCCATTGCCACCGGGGAACGGAAGTACCCGGATCTGGTCCTGAACGAACATGCTCGGGATGATGTGGCCCGGGTGCTGGCCAACTTGAATCGAAAGGCGCGACAGTCTCAGGCCCAGCTCCTTTTTGGGGACGGAAGCGAAAAGCCGATTGATCTTTCCTATCCCCTGACCTTGCTCCAAATGCAAGGTTTGCAGATGCCGCAGGAGGGAAGACCGGATTATCGCTTGAATATGACATTGTTGATCGCCATGACGGAATTTGCCCGACGCTTCGTCAACCGGCCAACGCCGTTTCCAAAGGGTGTGATTTTCGAGGAAAACCACCGGCTGATCGAAGTGAAGGAAGGGGAAATGGCGTACCGGGAGTTTATGCGGACGTGCCGAAGTAAAGATGCGGATGTCAT
>CAUGKZ010000155.1 GCA_959600065.1 uncultured Kroppenstedtia sp.
GGTAAAACAGTGGACGAGAAGGTTTCCATTCGATCGGGAGGAATGTACAGTTTTTCTTCCGGAAGTTGACGGATGCGCCGATACAAAGGCAGAATGTTCTCCCGTTGCGCCGGATTCAGTTGATAGATCCGTCCGGAGTCAAAGCAGATGCCATCCTCCGACAGTAGGACCGGACCCTCGTGGTTTCCCTGTTCTTCCGGTTGCAAAACATACGCTTCCCCTTCTCTGCTCAGGGAAAAGGAGACGGGAGACTCTCCCTCCATAACCGGAAGTTCCGTGTAGGAATCTCCGTCACTCTCCAGACAAAACCGTCCTGCAGGAAGGTGTTGGAGCAACGGAAGGATCTGATCCGGAGGGATAGTCAGCTGACGCTCATTTTGCCCAGCAGGTGGATCCCAGGGGTGGAACATCTGCTGATAGGTCTGTTCGCTTTTGTAGAGGGATGCCAAAAAGCGGAGCATATCCCGATCTTTTTGATCGGGAAGGTGCACCGCGGGATCATAGGTGAAATTTTTGGTGAAATAGAGGGGTTTCCCCTCGGTGAAGGCAGATAAAAAATCCCGGATATTTTTCACCACATAGAGTCGCTTGGGTCCCGTTTTCAATCGCAGAGTTAACCAGCGGTCTATCCTCCGGTTCCAGGAAGGCGTCAATTCCAAGAGGTATTCCACCTGGAGAGGCGTAGCCGCGGTGCGGTTCTCTGCCGGAGTAACCGGTTGAAACAGCCCCACGATCTCCCGGAGAGTCTTCTCGTGGGGATCTTGTTTGGGTGGATGCCAGTCGGAATGCTTCATCTCTTTCTTGACCTGGAGCAATGCAGCGACGATATGTTTGCAGGTACCGGCCATGGAAGCAAAGGCGGGACAAGTGCATTCCACTCTGTGCAAGCAACCATCCCAGTCTGTGTGCAGGAACACTTCATATACCTCGCTGCCTTCCACGATGGCCCGAAAATTCATCTCATCCGGATCAAACTTGAGCATTTTCACTCGATGTTCGCGATAATACTCCATTCCTCTTTTGTAAGTCATCCAGCTGGAAGATTGTTTCAGAATCTCATCCAAACCGACGAGCCATGCCATGGTTTCTTTCCCCTTTGAACGTGTTCGGATCTAACCATTGTAACATAGTGGGACTTCGTCGGGATTTCGATGCGGCACAAAAAAGGGACCCCCTGTTGTTTTTTCCCCTTTGGGTCCTATTTGATCCACCCTCGGCGGATCAGGTAATTGAACAGGGGATCCACGATCCAGAACAGGATGATGAAGAGAAGGTGAAGGAAGAAAAGAGGGCGAAGAAAGATAAACAACCCGATGATCAGCAACAGACGCCAGCGTCCCATCCGCGATAGAAACATAAACCAGAACCAGAGTGGACGGTAGAGGGGGTGTTTTGCTTTCAGGGCCAAAGGGAAGATTTCTCGGATATGCGGGTCCTCTGGGTTGATCCGCATCGCTTCCCGCAGATGCTCGAAGGCGGGTTTAGGGCGGTTTTGGTTCAGTAGGAACACCCCGTAATTATAATGGATGTTCAGGCTTTCGGGATCGAGGCTGAGGGAGGTTTGGAAGGCTTTCCGGGCGGCTTGGGGTTTCTTTTGTTCCCCTAGGATCCGTCCGTGGAGGGTATGATAATCTGCAACCCCCGGATCCAGTTCCAACGCCCTTTGAATGTGGCTCAGTGCCCGATCCAGATCTTGGCGGTTTTGGAGGAGAAAATCCGCGTACCAATAATGGATGAGGTCATGGTCCGGATCTATCTGGAGAGCCTGTTGAAAAGCTTGGTTTGCCTCGACGTTTTTTTTGACGGATCCCAAAAGAACCCCGTGAAAGGCGAGATACAAGGGCTCGTCCGGTTGAAGACGGACAGCCTTTACAATGGATTCCAGTGCCCGGTGAGTCTTTTTCTCCGAACATTCTGCCCAGGACAAGGACATCAAATAGTGGGCGCCGGCATGTTCCGGTTCAGCGGTCAGAACTTTGGCAGTGATCTCCAAGGCGAGATTGGGGCGTCCGATCCGGATGGCTTGTTCCGCCCGGTCCAGTTCCCGGGAGATATCGATACCGGCGACTGACATGAGTTTCCTCCTACTTATTCAGATACTCCAGAATCTCATCATAGGTTCCAGCTTGATTGCTGTAGGTAGCATAATTTTTGGCGGTGGAGATCCACTCCAGGGTGGAGGGTTTCACATCTTTAGTGGCCTGAACCAGCATTGAAGTGGTGATGGGGCGCTTTTGCCCTGTTTTCATCGCTTCCTGAATCGCGATGTCGGCGGCGGCGTCCACGACGGCTTGCAGGTCGGCTCCAGAGAAACGCTCCGTTTTTTTTGCCACCTTCACGTAATCGATTTCCTCTACAGGCTTCCCTTTCAGATGAATATGCAGAATCTCTACTCGAGCTTCCAGATCAGGAGGGGCAACAAACAGAACCCGGTCAAACCGTCCGGGCCGTCGCAGAGCGGAATCGACAAACCAGGGGGTGTTGGTGGCTCCCAGGACAAGAATATCCCGATTATCGGAGTGGATTCCGTCCAGTTCATTCAGCAACTGGTTAGTCAGAGCCCGAGAGTGGGAAGACTGTGTTTGCTGCCGGGCTCCCCCGATCGCGTCCAACTCATCGATGAAGATGATGGTGGGTGCATGGCGGCGGGCAGTCTCAAAGAGTTCGTGCAGATTTTTCTCACTTTGTCCTATATACATATCCAAGATCCGGTGAATATCCAAACTGATAAAGTGGGCGTTGCACTCCCCGGCGGTCGCCTGGGCGATAAAAGTTTTGCCGGTGCCGGGAGGACCGTACAACAAGATGCCACCGCCGGTTTTCTTGCCATAGGAACGAAATAGGTCCGGGTTTTGAAAGGGATAGATAATGTTCATACGTATATTTTCTTTCAGTTTCTCTAACCCGCCTACATCCTGAAAGGTGAGAGTGGGACGATCCAAGTCTTTGTCAATGGCGTTTTTGTGGAATTCCAGCACCTTCAGTTGGGCTTTCACTTTGGCCCCCTGCTGTTGCAATTCTTCCTGAAATTCAGGATCTTCCAGGGTGGGATCCCCTTCTATGGCTTCCTGATAGCGGTCGGCGGCTCCCTGGGGATTTCCCAGGGCTAGTGCGATTTTAGCTGCAAGCATTTGTATCAGTGGTGTCGGTTCCTCTGCGAGTTGTAGACTGGCTTCTGCTTTCTGGAACTGTCCCTGATCATAGTAAGCACGAGCTAACAGATGGATAGTCTCTGGGTCTGACTCTTTTTCCAGGATCTCTTCCAGATGAAGGATCCCTTCTTCATGTCTGCCTGCTTGAATTAATAGTTGGGCAACATGTCTTTTCAAGGGATGATTTTCCGGGCTAAATTTCAGTGCTTCAAGGACAGCGTCGATATTTTTTTGAAGTTCCTGCATAAGTCCCTCCTGCGATAGCCTCCCTAAAAAGAGAAATAGATAAGATTTCACACTCATTTATATCATTTGAGATCCGGATGAACAAGAGATTTGATCAGAGAAATCTCCCGCTGATTCAGCGGGAGCGTTTGTGAGGAGGAGGTGGACTTTATTTCAGTGTGTGAAGTAGGTGGTTGATGGATTGGGCTTTGGCGAGGGCGGCTTTGTCTTGAAGGATTTCCCCGGGTTTATTCCCGGTTCCGATGACATAATCGAGGAAGTTCATGCCTACGAACTCAAAAATCCAGTGGAATTGTTGAATGAGTGGCAGGCCTTTCACTCCGGGAGCGTCCCCGCCGGTGACAACCACCACCGCCGGTTTACCCTGGACGGCGTCCCGCAAGGACCTATCGGGATCTCGGAGGGATTGAGACCAGCGATCGACAAAGTTTTTCATCCGACCGGACATCCCGTACCAGTAGAGGGGAGTGGCGAAAACAATCACCTCATGATGGGCCAGCTGCTCCACATAGGGGGCATAGTCATCGTCCACTTTTTGAAATCCGCCGGGTTCGTGACGGAGGTCATCGATGGGCAGAATTTGGGACTCCTTCAGGCGGAGGAAAGTGGTAGGCAGTCCGGCGGTCACCTGGTTTGCCAGTTGTTCCGTATTGCCGTCTTTACGGGAGCTTCCCAGTATCGTAAGGATATTCACAGGGATTGAAAGTCTCCTTTCATCAATGAAATGAACAGGGCGGAAGCGTTCTACCGGATCGGACTTCTACAGAGGGAAAATGCTTCCCCTTCGCCTTTCATTATAGGCCGGCGCTGTATCATCTGTTAAATGAATGATTTCGATTTAAACGATCGGGATTTATAATGAAAGGCAGAGGAGGGAGAGGTCATGGAGTTGCGTCATCTGAAAACTTTCCGAATCGTGGCGGAGAAGGGAGGCTTCACCCGAGCTGGGGAGGAGTTAGGATACGCTCAGTCTACGGTGACGGCTCATATCCATAAGCTGGAGGAGCAACTGGGCAGTCCCCTTTTTGACCGGTTGGGAAAACGGACTGTCTTGACCGAAGCTGGCAAGCGTCTCCTGCCCTATGCTAAGGAAATGGTCCGCCTGTCCCTGGAGGCGGCGGAAAGCATCGGCCATTCGGAAGTGCCAGCCGGTCCCTTGCGGATTGGGGCGGCAGAATCTCTGCTCGTCTATCGCTTACCCTCGATTCTTCATGAATTCCGAAAGAGGTACCCTCAAGTCCAACTGGAACTGTATCCTGGACAGTGTCGGCATATGAGAGCTCAACTGAGGGAAGGAGAGATGGATCTCGCCTTTCTCTTGGATGAGGAACGAAGGGAACCAGAGTTGCATACAGAAACCTTGATCCGGGAGGAGTTGATGCTGGTGGCGCCGCCAGGTCATGCCCTCGCCGGGAGAAAGCGCCTTCTTGCCAGCGACCTGAGGGATCAGACCCTGTTGCAGACGGAGTGGGGATGTAGCTATCGCATATTGTTGGAAAGACGGCTACAGAGGTCGGGCCGAGGGGTTGGACAACAGATCGATTTTTGGAATATTGAGGCGATCAAACAATGTACCATCAGCGGCTTGGGGCTAGCTTACCTTCCGCGGATGGCAGTGGACAGGGAATTGAAGGAGGGACGTTTAATCGCGCTATCTTGGCCCCACCCGGAAGACTGCGTCTTTACCCAACTCGCCTGGCATCAGGACAAATGGATCACTCCGGCGATGGCGGGATGGATCCAACTGGTGAGGGAAAGGCTCTAGTGCCCCTTCAGGCAACTTTGATCTTGTTTTTCAGCAAGGCGGAGGCAGGAGGGTGGGGCGGCTCCGATCTCTTGCAAAGAGCGCAAAGGCGAATCAAATCCCCACC
>CAUGKZ010000156.1 GCA_959600065.1 uncultured Kroppenstedtia sp.
TAATTTATAAGGCGTGTTGATTAGCCATATTTTATTTAGGAAATAAGGTCGGGATGGTGGGAGGTGAAGAGCCTTTGCGTTCTTTGCAAGAGATAGCCGTCCCATCATTCTCGCCCCCTCAAGCAATATTTACGATTCGGGCAAGGGGGAGAACGAAAGGTCAGTTTTGTTTCCTTAGCCCATTTTATAGATAATCAACAGCTTTGATAATCTAAAAGTCCTTATATGGGGTTATGAGGTGGAGGGCCCCAATGGGAAGTATCCAGTTGATTTTCTTTGAACCTGATGGATTTCCGAAAGAAGGGAGTCTTTAGCGGACTTCGGGGATGAGCCAGAGATTTTGAGGGTGTATGATCATAGGTTGAACTATGCCTCCGATTGCTTGTCTCTTCCATATTCACTACAATGATAAAGTATGAATGACACAGGGAGGCGAAGGGGTTTGCTGTTTATCGACAACCAGAATCACTACGATCCGCGGGTGAATCTCGCGATTGAGGAATATGTTTTGAAGCATCTGGATATCAACGAGACGTATCTCTTGTTTTATATCAATGATCCTTCCATCATCATCGGACGGAACCAGAACACGGTGGAAGAGATTCATGTGGACTATTGCCGGGAGCATGGGATCCATGTGGTCCGGCGGCTGTCCGGGGGCGGGGCGGTCTATCATGACCGGGGGAATTTGAATTTCAGCTTTATTACCAAAGATGACGGAGACAGTTTCCTCAACTTCCGCAAGTTTACCGAACCGGTGATCAAGGCGTTGAACCGACTGGGGGTCGATGCGGAGATGACCGGGCGCAACGACATCCAGGTCGGGGAGAAGAAGATCTCCGGCAACGCCCAATTCAGCACCAAGGGACGGATGTTTAGTCACGGTACGCTGATGTTGGATGTGGATTTGGGCCAAGTGGCGGAAGCTTTGAATGTGAAAAAGGAGAAGTTCCAGTCGAAAAGCACCAAATCGGTGCGGAGCCGGGTGGCCAATATCAGCGAGTTTCTGGATCGCAAGCTGTCTGTGGAGGAATTCCGCGAGATTCTGCTTCGCTATATCTTTGAGGGAGAGGCGGAGATTCCCCAATACCATCTTACCGAAGCGGACTGGGAGATCATCCATCAAATTTCTGAGGAACGCTACCGTAACTGGGACTGGAACGTCGGCCACTCCCCTAAATTTAATGTAGAGTATTCCCGGCGCTTTGAAGGGGCGGGAAGTATTGATGTGCGCCTGCAGGTGGAAAAGGGCATGATCGAGGGTTGTACGATCTTCGGCGACTTTTTTGGAGTGAAGGATGTCCGGGAGATTCAGGATCGGCTTACCGGCTGTCGCTATGATCGGGAGGAGATCGCCAAGGCTTTGGAAGGGATCGACATCGGGGAGTATTTCGGAAAGGTATCCAAGGAAGAGTTTATCGATCTGGTTTATTGATGTGAGAGCCGTGCCGGGGGATCCCCCGGCTTTTTTTAAGCGGAAGGGAGAATGAATTATGATTGGTATCGAAGAGTTGGGAGAAGCAGACTGGATCGAATGGGGGAGATTGATCGGTCGGAGGAGGTGACCTACCAATACCTGTTTCGGGAGGGAGAATTGCACCGGGAGCGGATCGATACTCAGGTGCCCACCTAGACACCGGAGACGATGGAAAAGAATCATCGCATGTTACTTCCCATCCTAAGTAAGGGCGGCCACTGTCTAGGAGCATTAACTGGGGACCGGCTGGTAGGGATGGCGGTGTTAGGCGGAGAGTGGATTGGAGAGAAGCGGGATCAGTTGCAGATGGCTTTTCTCTATGTAAGCCGTAAATATCGACGGCAAAGGATGGCCCGGAAACGGATGGGTGAGATCCGCCGATAGGCTCGGGAGAAACAGGCGAATCAACTCTACATTTCAGCGACTTGCATATGGTTGTCGGCTGGCCCCGAAGGTGGACCTGCGACTATATGCCCTGGAGCCTTTAGACATTCATCTGGTGAAAGACCTAAATTGACGAACACCGGGCTGTGATGAAATCCGCCCGGTGTTGCTTTTTTGGATTAATCTTCCCAGACCTGGACCTCTTTCATCCGGTCGCCGTTTTTCATGTTGAGGGCCACGTCCAGTCCCTGGGTTACTTTGCCGAAGACCGTGTGAATTCCGTCGAGATGGGGCTGAGCTTCATGAACAATGAAGAACTGGCAGGAGCCGGTATCTTTGCCGGCGTGGGCCATGGAAAGAGAACCGGGTTCGTGCCGGTAAGGGTTATTTTCTGTTTCGCAGGCAATGGTATAACCGGCATCTCCCCGTCCGTTGCCTAACGGGCACCCTCCCTGGCTGACAAATCCGGGGATGACGCGATGGAAGGTTAATCCGTTGTAAAAGCCTTCATCGGCCAGTTTGCGGAAGTTGGCTACGGTGTTGGGTGCGGCGTCGGGGAAGAACTGGATTTCAATCTTCCCGCCATTTTCCATTTCAATGCTTCCTTTGATGCTCATGATATTGCCTCCCTTCGGTGGACTTCCCCATTGTATCACAGTCAAGTCGTAGTGGATTCCGGGAAATGCATGTCCACGAATTTTCCCGGCAAGGGACGTAGAGCGAAAAAATAAACCCAGCCCCACCTCTCGTGGAGTCCGGGTTTGTTTCAGTTCAGTTGAGTATGGACTCTTTCAGTTTCAGAACTTTGTCCGGATCGGCATAATTTCGGCCGTAATATTGTTTGGAGCGGTAGCCGTGGATTTGATTGCAAACTTGAGTCATCATGTCCAGGATTGATTTTTGTCCGATAGGCTGGGGACTCCAGTAATGGATATTCAGTGTAAAGGTGTCTCCGTCTTTGGTTTCCAATGCATACTGGATGCGATCGGCAATTTTGAATCCATTTCTCTGATAGAAACGGACCCGTTTTTGGGTATCGGCCACTTCAGGGTCTACAGGCTCCACCTCCAGCAGGATCGGTTTTCCTTTGGCCTTCAGTTTTTGGATCACCTGGCCTCCGACACCCTTGCCTCGCAGCTTTTGATTCACCAGCAGGTAATCCACAAAGACGAAGGAAGAGAATTCACCGTACAGGACGAGGTAGTCTTCCGTTTCCTCTTTGTGGTACATGTCCTGGTCGTGGATCAAGTCGCACAGTTGGCCGTAGGCTTTCATTTCTTCCTCGGGAAAGTACTTGTTAAGACGGTTATACCAATTCACAGAATGTCCTCCTGTTCAATTTTAGGCGGAGTCAAAAAGAACCGCCGACGACACAACTCTTACTTTAACATACTTTGGGAAATTTCCTGGGGAGACCGGTGGAAGCTGTGACAATCCATAGTTTATTTGGGGTTGACAAGAAGCTTGTCGTATTTTTCCTCCTGGAATCCTATTCCTTTTTTTAGGGTTAATAAACCTCATCATCAGGTCCATTTCTCCGGGTTACTGGAGATTACCCAAGAATCCCACGCCTTTTAGGCTTGGGGAGTGTCAATTTAACAAATTTAAAGCCTTTCTCAGTTTGATTGCGAATTGCACGGGGTTTTCGACGGACTCCAAATGAAGGTACATCAGGCGGGGTTTTTCAAACAACCAGTGATTGTGAATGGCGGTTACCAAAAAACCTCTTCGGCGGGCCGCATCAACAAAACAAGCCAAGACCATGGGATCCAGGTTTCGGCTTGTTTTTATGACTCTTCGATGTTTTTTTATGACGTCCCACCGCATGAGGTTTGAAGTGGCGTCGGTGCTGTTAGTTACCCCGACTCCACGATCTTTTTCATGATACACAGATTGTGAAACACTTCCTTTTTGATCCGGGGGACTGCCAAAGAGGCTAGCATGCCTTTAAAGCCCCTGGGTTTGAACCGGGCTTTGTTAGTGACCACCGTTGCCCCATCCTTGTCGGCAAAATTGTATTCCAAACCATAGGGAAAGGGTCCACCGGCAATGGACTCAACCGCAAAACGCTGCCCGGGAAGATGTTGCGTGACCACGATGTGATCCCGGGCTTCCTTGTTTGCAAACATTCGCACGAGAACATACTCGGAGCCGATGATGTCTTTTTTTCGCTGGATTTCCTCCACTCGGATGACAGCATAATTCCATTCCGTTGCCTTTTGAACATTGGCTATGTAAGCAAAAACACGCTCCCGACCTTGATTGATGACAACCTCATTTTGGAATTGAATGATGTTCGCTCCTTTCCGGAGTTCCATTTATGGTTATTTCTCTTTTCCTTTGTAGGAGATCAACCGCAAGAAATGCCTCAATGTATTTCCTTACTGTATTTAAGCGGTGCAACGGTGACGGATCATTGGTATGATGCTTGTAACCCAGATTGGCACGTCGCCATAAGTGGAGCTGCTGTACCGTTTTTTCGGCCTCCCCCGTCTCCCATTGACCCACAGGCAAAAACTCCATCAGATTGGGTTGAGGCAATGGTTCCTTGGGATTGGTTGCTTTTGTGAACCGTGTGGCCAGCTGGTGTGTGTCCGGTTTTTCTCCCAGGCTGTAGTAAGTTCGATCTGAAGAGAGAAATAGACCAGCAGTGAATGAGTAATCCTTTCCGGGAACATCATTGTGATAACCGGGCACGAACTTATCTTTAGTCAAGCGTATGAAACGCAGACGATCCCGCTGAATCCTGAGTTCGGGTCTTTTCAGGTACCAGTCTCTATCTGTCATCTGGTTGTCACGTACGGAAGAATAAAGTTGCTGAAGTGGTTCTCTGTCAAAAACGGCGGTCAAAGTTTCTTTAATCTCCTGCAACATTTGAAGGAGGGTTCGTTCGATCTCCGGTTGTTTATTTTTAGAAAGCTGTTTTGCCATGCGTCCCTGTTTCAGACCTCCCGCTTCTGTGATAAAGTCAGGAAGCGTTCGCCACTCCCCGTCATCACCTTCCATACGGAGCAGATAATGTTGTCCGTCATAACGGGCATACAAGACTCGGCCTTCTTTCATCCCATTGGGTCGAAGGGCTGTGACAAACAACCATGTCCCTTCAAAGGTTCTCCCTTTGATCAGGTTGTGTGTAAAGATACCGAAATCACTCAACAAATCGAAAAAGGCGTTTTTTACCCTGAATTGAAAGTCCTTGTCCTTTTCTTTATTCATTTGTCCATGTAAAAACTGTGTCAGCTGTCCGCACTCTGCAAAGGCAACCCGCAATGCTTGCTTGGGATCGGCCTCCGGGTTTTTCGCCCATGTTTCTTTATGTTCTATTTCGACCAAGGCTCCTTGAGCTTGTCCGTTTTCCGACAGGATTGATTTCATCCTGCGGATGGTTTGATGC
>CAUGKZ010000157.1 GCA_959600065.1 uncultured Kroppenstedtia sp.
AAACCGGGTCGCCTCCCGGATCTCTTCCTCCGTCGTCTCCGGATGGTGAAGACGGATATTCTCCTCCACCGTCCCTACAAATAGAAAAGGATCCTGCAACACCAGACCCATCCGCTTTCGCAGCTCCTCATCAGTAAACCGCTCCAGAGGAACACCATCAATGGTGATGGAACCCTGGTCTAAGGGATAAAAACGCATCAACAGATTGACGATGGAAGTCTTCCCACTGCCGGTATGTCCCACCAGCGCCACAGTCTGTCCCGGCTCTGCGGTAAAAGAGATATTTTTCAATACTTCGTTGCGCCCATCATAGGAAAAGGTGACATCATCAAAGACGATCCGTCCCTGCGTGATTTCCGGTTGCCCTTGTCCCTCCTGGGTGGGAGCCGTCTCCTTTTCATCCAGCAATTCAAAGACCCGAGCGGCGGAGACCATCGATTGTTGCAAAAAGGAAAGCTGTTGCATCATCTCATTGACCGGTTCAAACATCCGGTTCAGCAGATTGATAAAAGCATACAGCACCCCGATCTGGACCGCACCTACGGTTCCAATTCCAAAATAGGTAAGCACTGCGATCACCGTCAGAATATAGATCAGGTCGACAGCAGGGCGAAGCAACAAACCATTGAGCCGGACGTTTTTTATGTTGGACTGATAATGATCCCGGTTGGTCTCCGCAAAATCTTTCTGTAGCCGTTCTTGTTGCCGGAAGACCTGGATCACATTCATTCCCTGTATCGACTCATTCAGCTTGGCGTTCAGTTCACTCAACTTTTGCCGGATCTTCTGATACACCTGACGGCTCAACCGATGGTAGGTATACATCAAACCAAAGAATATCGGTAAAAGAACCAGACTGTAAGCCGCCAACTTGGCATCCAAGAGGAACATCGCCACAAAAACTCCCGAGATCAGAACGATATCTTGGACGAAGAAAGCCAGGACGCTGACAAACAGCTCTTTAACCGCCTCGGTGTCATTGGTGATCCGGGAGATCAGCCCGCCCGCCGGCGACCGATCAAAGAAAGAGAGTCCCAGATGTTGCACCTTACCAAACACATCCACACGCATTTGTTGGATCACACGCTGCGCGATCTTATGAAAGCTGAACTGATGAAAGTACTGTAGCAAAGAGACAGCGCAGTGGAGAATCAGGTAGGAGGAGCCTAAGATCACCAATGGTTTGACCGGGAACCTTCCGGGAACCAGATAATCGTCGATAAACACCTTGATCAATATAGGTCCCGCCACTTCGGCAGCGGTGGCCAGTAACAGGAGGATCAGTGCTAGGGTGAGCGACTTACGATGAGGTCGGAGATACCCGAGCAGTCGCCGCATCACCATGGATCCCACCTCCTTTCTCAATCAGGGACTCCAGTTGTTGCTGATTGTGCATCCAGGCATACCACCCGTCCTTCTCCAGCAACTCCCGGTGAGTTCCTCGTTCCATCAGCTGACCCTCTTCCAGCACAAGAATCTCATCAGCGTGTTCAATCGCCGACAAGCGGTGGGCCGCAATCAAGGTGGTCTTTCCTCTCCGCTTATCTCGCAGGGACTCCAGAATCATCCCTTCGGTTTTGGCATCGACGGCTGAGAGGGAGTCATCCAGGATCAGAATCTCCGGATGGAGGAGCAAAGCCCTGGCAATGGAAATCCGCTGTTTTTGTCCCCCGGACAAGGTGACCCCCCGCTCCCCGACCACCGTATCATATCCGAATTCAAACTGGAGAATATCCTCATGAATCCCTGCGAGGCGGGCGGCCTGCTCCACCTCTTCTGTAGAAGCATCCGGTTTCCCAAAAGCGATATTTTCCCGAATGGTGGCAGAGAAGAGGAAGTGATCTTGCGGAACATACCCGATCCCCTCCCGAAGAGCGGATAGGGTGTAATCTTCCAAGGGCACCCCACCAATAAAAATCGAACGTTTCTCCGCCTCAAATTCCCGAAGCAATAATCGGAACAGAGTGGTTTTGCCGCTCCCTGTCTTCCCCACCACCCCGAGGGTGGCTCCCGAGGGGACTTTCACCTCCATCTGCTCCAAAGCAGTTTGTTCCGCCTCCGGGTAAGTGAAACCGGACAGATGGATAACAAGGTCGCCGGAAGCCGGCTCTGTCACCGCCCCTTCTTTGTCCACGATCTCCGCTGGCTCCTGCAATAGGGTGCGGATCCGATCGTAGGAAGCCCTTCCCCGTTGAATAATATTGGTGAGAAAGCCGAAGGCCAGCATCGGCCAGGTCAATTGTCCCAAGTACATGGTAAACTGGGTCAACTGCCCGATCGAGATCTCCCCATTCACTACAAAAACCGCGCCAAAAGCCACCGCCAAAAAATAAGAAACACCGATGATCATGGTGATGGTGGGATCAAACAGGGCATCGATCCGGGCGACGGCGATATTTTTATCCACCGCATTCTGTGAAATCTGCTGAAAAGATTCCTTCTCCTTCTCTTCCAGTCCAAAGGCCTTCACCACCCGAACGCCGGAGATATTCTCTTGAACCTTGTCATTGATATCTGAGAAAGCGGCCTGGGCTTTCAAAAAACGCTCATGGACTAGACGACCGAAGTAACTGACCGCCAAAGCCATGAAAGGCATGGGCAACAAAGCAATCAGCGTCAGCTTCCAGCTAATAAAGGTACCCATGGACAGAACCACCAACCCGCCTAAGACCAAAGAATCGACGAGGGTCAACACGCCATCCCCCGCGGTCACCTCCACCGCCCGCACATCATTGGTGGCATGGGCCATCAGGTCACCGGTCCGCCGACGGTTGAAAAAGCTCGGAGACATCCGGGAAAAATGAGCGTACAATTCCCCTCGCAACTGCCTTTCCAAACGATGAGAAGCCCCGAACAGGAGAATACGCCAGGCATAACGGATCACATACATGGATACCCCTGCAACTGCCAGTAAAGAGAACAACTTCAGCAGAAAGGACGCCTCCAACTTCCCACCCTCGATCATGTCCACCACCAGACGCACCACATAAGGAGGGAAGAGTTCCAAGACCGCACAAGCTAGTAGCAGCAAAATACCTATGATGTAACTCTTTTTCTCTTGTTTAAAGAACCACCATAAATCCTGAAAGATTCGCATCAGACACCTTCTCTCTTCCGTAAAACATATCATTATATCCAGAGTAAATCCGGAATAACTATCGTCTCAAGGGTGGGAAAATTGCGTAAAACAGAGAAAAAAACGTCCGCCTCGGAAACGATTATACCACGGCGAGAACGTTTTTTCCCCAGTACATAAATAATTGCCGGGCATTTTTGCACCGGCCAATGAATCTGTGAGGATCAACTATTTTTCGATAATGTGTGGCTTGGAAGCACGGAAATAGGTTTCCACATAAACCCTTGCATCCAAGGAAACCTTGTTTTTACGCATAGCGGCATTCATATGCATAATCGCCCGTTCGTAATGTTCAAAGGTGAGCCCCAATCCCTTATGACTTTTCCGCAGGATCGGTTCCCGATATTCCTGAGCGTTGCGTCCTAACATATGATTGATGAAGTAGCGTATATGCCGGTCCCGCAACTGTTCTTGGTCGACTCCTTCAAAATAAGGAGCGAGGTCTTCATCGGCAAACATCCGGTCATAAAAATCATGAAGTATGGCCTTAACCCCTTCATCAGCACCAAGCAAGTAAAAGACTTCTGAATCAGCCAAGATGATTCCCCCCAAAAGTGTGTCTCTGTTCAAATGAATTGGATTAGGATGAATAAATAAGAGTTCTTTTAGACTAAGAGAAAACATCGCTGACGGCAACATCACTCTAAAAAGATCACCAAATCGACAAAAACAGGCGGTAACCGCCTGTCAGCCGAATAACAGATGAAAGAGTGCATAACGCGCGTTGCTACGTCTGAGCTTGAGAAGGCAAAGCCCCTTCTAGACGCAACAAATACTCTTTGATCTTCAAACCGCCTCCATACCCCACTAAGGAGCCATTGGAGCCGATCACCCGATGACAAGGTACCAAAATGGAGACGGGATTTCGGTTATTGGCACCGCCCACGGCACGAACCGCTTTGGGAGCACCCATCGCTTGGGCCACATCCTTATAGGAGCGGACTTCTCCGTATGGAATCATCAATAGCTGTTGCCACACCAATTTCTGAAATGCCGTTCCGTACAGATCGATAGGAAGATCAAATTGTTGGCGCTTCCCGGCAAAATATTCATTCAGTTGCTGGATCACCTCAGCCGGCTCCCTATCATTCCGTTCTAGTCGGACCGATCCAAACCATTCCTTGGCCCAGCGTTCCAGGGAAAAAATCGCCTTTTCTCCACTCATGTAATTGAGGTGGCAGACCCCCTTGCTAGACAAGGCCAGGGTGATCGGACCGACAGGACTGTCCATTTCACTCCAGCTGAGTACACGAGAACCTGCGACCATAGCCTATGCCTCCCTGTACCTATGTTCCACCTTTTCTTCCGAGTGACATGCTTGCAAGGCACTGGTGATTTCCTGCAACACTTCCTCATCCTTCTCCCGATCTCTGCTCTGGCAAAGCGCCATTTCAGCCTCTGCACCGCCGATCCGGCCCAGTGCCCAAGCCGCCGTCCCGCGGATGACAGGACGCGTGTCGGTTTCCAACAGATGGATCAGGTCCGGGACGGCCGTCTGATCACGGTATCTCCCCAGGGCGATGATCGCATTTCGTTGGATTGGTTTTTTACCCCTCCAGGAACCCGCCATCGAGCCGAATCGCTCCCGAAATTCCCGGTTACTCATATGCAACAGGGGCTTTAACAACGGCTTCACTCGGTCCGGTTCGGGAGTGAATTCCGGATGGTGGGTAAAGTTCTTCCCCCGGTTATAGGGGCAAACCAGCTGGCAAGTTTCATAACCGTACAGGGAACCTCCCAATAAGCTACGATATTCTTCCGATAAAAAACCTTTCGTCTGGGTGAGATAGGAAAGACAAGCCTGGGAGTTGAGCCGCCCCGGTTCCGACAGTGCGCCGGTGGGACAGGCATCCAGACAGGCCGTACAATCTCCACAAGCTTCGGTGATCGGCTGATCCGGTGGAAGCTGGACATCGGTGATCATCTCCCCCAGATAGACCCAGGAGCCAAATTCGGGAGTGATGAGAAATGTGTTCTTCCCACTCCATCCAATGCCGGCCCGCTCCGCCACCGCCCGGTCAGAGAGCGCTCCTGTATCGACCATCACCTTGGCATCG
>CAUGKZ010000158.1 GCA_959600065.1 uncultured Kroppenstedtia sp.
GGGCTTCACCCACATCCCGATCATGTCTTATGCGGTCAAGTACGCATCCGCATTTTATGGCCCCTTCCGCGATGCAGCCCATTCCACCCCTCAATTTGGAGATCGCCGCACCTACCAGATGGATCCGGCCAATGCCAAAGAAGCGCTCCGGGAAGCCACTTCCGATGTGGCAGAGGGTGCAGATCTGTTGATGGTGAAGCCGGGGTTGGCCTACATGGATATCATCCATCAGTTGAAGGAGAACTTTCATCTGCCTGTGGCGGCATATAATGTCAGTGGGGAATACTCCATGGTAAAGGCTGCCGCCGACAAGGGGTGGATCGATGAACAGGCGGTGGTTTTGGAGACATTGACAAGCATGAAGCGGGCCGGAGCAGATCTGATTCTGACCTATCACGCCAAAGATGCGGCACGGTGGTTGACGAATCGCCCTTGAGGTCTCATATAGGAAGACAGAACCATTGGTCGAAGGATTGTACTGGACACAGCGGATGTCAAGGAGGCGGAGGAGTGGCCGAAACCTATTCTCTCCGGTTGTTGCGGGGAAAAACGGAGCACCGTTCCGTTGTCATCCCTTTCGAGGAAGCTTGGCTTTCACTGGAGATGCCGGGACCTTTTAATCTGAAGAGCTGGTCGGTGATCGTCACGGGAATCGAGGCTTCAGGAGCGGAGTTGCTGGACGACTGTTATTACTATGGGGGCCGAACTTTGACTTTGGTGATGGAAACCCAAGGAGGCAAAAAGCTCAGTGGAATTGTGGGGATCCGTTCGTTGGCAGTGGGTCCCCAAGCCCGGGCGGTTTTTGATGGGATGGGATTTCTGGATGGATTTGAACTTTTGTAGCGGGCTGAGGAAAAGGGAGGGATGGACCGTTGACAAGAAGTTTTGAACGGTCGGCGGCATATTTTGAGGAAGCAAAACAGGTGATCCCCGGGGGAGTGAACAGCCCGGTTCGCGCCTTTAAAAGTGTGGGAATGTCTCCGGTATTTGTCCAACGGGGAGAAGGCTCCCGGATTTTTGACGAAGACGGCAATGATTATATCGACTATATCTGTTCCTGGGGCCCCCTGATTTTGGGGCATGCGCACCCAGCCGTGGTGGAAGCGGTGACTGCGGCCGCCGCTCGGGGCACCAGTTTTGGCACCCCCACCGTGATGGAGACCCAACTGGCGCAGTTGGTGACACAGAGGGTTCCCGGGATGGAAACGGTTCGGATGGTCAACTCGGGAACGGAAGCGACGATGAGTGCTCTCCGATTGGCCCGGGCTTATACCAAGCGGAACAAGATACTCAAATTTGAAGGATGTTACCATGGCCATACCGACAGCCTGCTGATCAAAGCGGGGTCCGGGGTGGCTACGCTGGGTTTGCCCGACAGCCCAGGGGTTCCCGAAAACACCGGTCAACATACGCTTACGGTGCCATACAACGATTTGGACAGTACTCGGGTCGCATTTCAAAAGTTTGGACATGATATAGCCGCTGTGATTGTGGAGCCGGTGGCCGGCAATATGGGTGTGGTTCCTCCGGAACCGGGCTTTCTTGAAGGTTTGCGTCGCTTAACCCGACATTATGGGAGCCTTCTGATTTTTGATGAAGTGATGACCGGATTTCGTGTGGATTACCACTGTGCCCAAGGTTTGTTCGGGATCGAACCGGATCTGACCACCCTGGGCAAGGTGATCGGCGGGGGACTGCCGGTGGGGGCTTACGGTGGGAAACGGGAGATCATGGAGATGGTGGCTCCCGATGGTCCGGTCTACCAAGCGGGAACCCTCTCCGGAAATCCCCTGGCTATGGCTGCCGGATACACCACCCTGCAGGAAATGGGTAAGCCGGGGGCCTACGAGCAGTTGGAACAGCGGGCGATCCGTCTGGAGGAAGGCTTGAACCAGAACGCTGAACAGGCGGGGATTCCTCATCATATCAACCGGATCGGTTCCATGATCTGCCTCTTTTTCACCGATGAGCGGGTCATCAGCTACGAACAGGCGAAACAGGCGGATACCGACCGGTTTGCCCGGTATTTCAGAGGACTGATGGAACAAGGGATCTCCTTGCCCCCCTCTCAGTTTGAGGGAATGTTCATCTCCATGGCTCATACGGAAGAAGATATTGAACGGACCCTGGAAGCCAGCCGTCATGTGATGAATCAACTGTGAAATAGAATGAAAGCCGCCGATTCCCATCGGTGGCTTTTTTTAGATGTTAGGGGGGCTTCCTCTTCCAATTGGACGGACAGGGCATAAGTATATCCCGGCGGGACCCGCATATAGTTACAGTACAGTCGGTAACCGGCGTCATCTTCTGTTGGGATGTCGTTGGTTTCATCGAGGGTGACATCCAATAGAGGGGGGATTTTTTTGACGGAGAGCAATCACAGCCAACTCCGGTTTGACATTCTGGAAAAGGTCCGGTTGCATCCCCAGCAGCCGGGGATCCAGAGTCTGCTGGATCTGGATCTGTATCCGGATGTTGAGATCGAAGACCAGGGAACTCACCTGAAACTCCATGGCTATCTCCGTCTGAACGGGGAATACGTGGGTGGGGAGCCGTTGTCCGACGGGGAGGAAAGTCAAGGGGAGATTCAGGACCGGATATCTGCATCAGCGGGCACAGAGGAGATCGCCTATGTAATTCCTGTGGAAATCACCCTGCCGGCGGATCGGGTGGATATGAATCAGGTCTCCTCAGAGGTTCAGACTTTCGATTACAAGGTATTGTCGCCCTTTGAACTCCAGATTGAGGCGGTTTTGACCATCGATGGACTTTTGGAAGAGACAGCAAAAGATGCAGACTCAGATGTGGAAACGGTGGATCGGGTAGCCACCTTCTCTGTTCCGGATCCGGGTGGGATGGGGACAGAGGGTTCCTCGGAACAAGAGCTGGAGCAAGATGAAGAACGGATGAACAGAGGGGAGGATTTAGAGCCTCAGCAAAGGGAATATCAGTTTGTCCACGTCGCCAGAAGCGGCTCTGACGAGCTGGAGTCGCCAGCAGAGATCGCCTCGTCGGAAGCGGAGGCAGGAGAGGAAGAGGGCGACGAAGAGAATCGGTCGGATCCCTCTCTCGCTCCGGAACAGGTGGAGTCGGATGGGGAGACGGTTCTGGATCATGAGGTCGGTGCGCACACTCCCCCAGAGACGCTGACGGATCAGGAGCCGTCAAAGGATGTAGAGACGACCGACGAGCCGAAAGAAGATGAGAAGACCATCGTATTCAAACCGGCACACCCGACTCAGGATCGGGAGGAAAAGAACTTATCCGATCGTCTCTTACGGCAACCTTATGCAGAAGAATTTGACTTTCAAGGATTGAATGATGAACGGGATAAGTTCGGGATCGAGAGAATGGTCGAGAGAGAACTGGAAGAGGAAACCGCAGTTTTCGAAGGGGAAGAAGAGGCTGACGGGCAAGCAGTGGAAGGGGAAGAAGACAGCGAGGAAAAGTCGGATGGGCCTGGTCTGGAGTGGACTCGCTGGATTTTGGGGGAAGAGAAGGAGCAATTTGCCCAAATGCGTATGGTGATCGTTCATCAGGAGGACTCGATTGAGTCGATCTCGGATCGTTATGAGGTACCTGCCAGCAAAATTATGACGATGAACCAGCTGGAATCCAATCTGTTGGAACAAGGGCAGATTCTCTATCTTCCCACCACCAAAGAATGAATGGGACCGGAAACGGCCGCTGCCGTGTGCCTTCACGGGCAGTGGTCTTTTTGTCGAATGAGAGGAGGGAAGGCGGTTGAAACTGGATCCCCAAACGGATGGCCCTGTCATTCCCCGGGTGTTTGCTGCATTGGGTTGGTCCCCTGTGCAGATCCGTTATATCCGGGGAGTACTCCGGGTGGATACCGGAGACGGTGTATTCGCCCTAAAAAAAACAGCGGCGGAACCAGCACAACTCACCTTTCTCCATGAAACCCTCTCCCAATTGAAGGAGAAGGGGTATGAACATGTGCTGTTGCCGGTGAAAGTGAAAGAGGAGGCCCCTCTTTTTGTAGAGGAGGAAGGGAGTTGCTGGTACGTACTGCCCTGGTATGGGGAGGCGGCGGAAAAGGGGGACGAGGTGCCCCTTGAAGAGCTGGTCAGAGGGTTGGCCCAGCTTCATAAGCTAAGTGAACCTTTGCTTGCCGACAAAAAAATACCGGCTTCCGCCGTGGCTACTAGTGGGTTGGAAGGGAAAACGGAAGCCGGGGATCGGTTGAGGCAATGGCGAGAGGTGGCATGGGGACGGGAGTATGCTTCGCCTTTTGAAAAGGCGGTACTCTCGCATATGGATTATTTGGAAAAAGCCTTACACTTCTCTGTGGAGGGGTGGCGCAAGCAAAAAAGTACAGGGGAGGCTTTGCCTCGGACCACACTGGTGCATGGGCGTCTTCACCCTCATAATTTGTTGGTGGGAACATCGGGTTGGCGGTGGATCGATTTTGACCATGCACATGTCGGCAGTCCGGTTTCTGACTTGGCGATGTTTTTGCGGCGGTTTGTCCCTTTTGATCGGGATGAAGTGGTGGATCCCTTTGCCCTGTTGAAAGAATACGAAGCGGAATACCCTCTGAAGGCAAAGGAAAAGAAACTTCTAGCGCTTCATCTGGCGTATCCGGAGGGCCCGATCCGGACGATTTCCTCCTATTACGCCCGTCCGGATCGATGGGAGGAAGCCGTGGCGGTTCGCACATTGTCAGAAGAGATGGATCGGCTTCGCTTGTTTCGGGATTGGGTGCAAAGTGTCTGGAACACAAACAAGAGACAGCCCCAGTCGCAAAAACAACGCCAGACAGCGAGTGTCCGTTCTAGCCGACGAAAAAACCGATAAGAATGCATTTGGTCTGGTTATTTTTTTCTCTGGTACGCCGGTAGTTACCGGCGTTTTTTGTATGGACAGATTCCCAGCCACCCTTGTATCCCCCCCAAAGGAAGATAAAGAAAAACTGAGAGTATCAAATCCCAGAAGGTTTACAAGGAAACACCCACTTATAAAAAAATAAATCACCCCAGGCAACAAAGTTTCCTTAACACAACTATATGCCGTCTCTCTCTTCCCAGTTCGGGCTTGAGGGTTGAAAAGGGGCGAGGGATGATCTATGTTGGTTTTTCTCATCTCCATTACAATGTGTCCGTTTTGAAAAAAGCGATTAGTTTTTACGATCCACTGATGACGTTTCTCGGATTTGCC
>CAUGKZ010000159.1 GCA_959600065.1 uncultured Kroppenstedtia sp.
AAGCCGGTAGCGGTTCTGTTCCGATGGTTCTCGCTGTCACTCAGCCTTCTCAGGTTTTGATTCGCTTTCATGGTCGCAACCGGTCGGGCTGGAACTCAAACGGCCGTTCCAATGCCGACTGGCGGAAGGTTCGCTATGCTTATCGCTATACGGAAGAAGAGTTGTTGGAGTGGACGGAGCGGATTCAGCAGTTGAAGGAACAGGCGGAACAGGTGACGTTGTTATTTAATAACAACTCTCGGGGGGATGCAGCGGGCAATGCTAAACAGATGGTGGAAATGTTGAATCTCGAGGTGAAGGGTTTGGCACCCCGGCAGTTGGGAATCTTTTGAGGGCTTATTCCGACTGAAGCCGAGCTGCTATCAAACTCCTGACCCTCCAAAAATGGTTGCCATGACGATGCTTTGAGTATCTGGGGTGGATGTATGCTTTTAAAACTGATTTTATTTCTTGTCATCGGTCTGGTGTCCGGTACCATCGGTGCCATTGTCGGACTAGGCGGAGGAATCATCACTGTTCCGGCGATGTTATTCCTGGCTTCTCACTTTCCGGAGGCGGGGCATATCACACCGCAGATGGCGGTAGGAACGTCTTTGGTAGTGGTGATTATCACTGCACTCTCCTCCACCCTGTCTTATGCCCGTCAGAAACGTGTCGACTTCTCCAGCGGATGGGGTTTTTTTGGGGGTAGTGGACCTGGGGCGATTTTGGGAGCGTGGTTGACCCGTTACTTTACCGGAGAAGTGTTCTATATCGTCTTCGGAATCTTGATGATCGGGATCGCCCTCTTATTGACCTGGGGCGATCGGCTGAAAGTGGAAAGGGTAAAATGGAGTGTTCGGCGGGAATTTAAGGATGCAGAAGGGAATATATACCGTTACGGTTACCATCGCACTGTCGCCGTGGTGGGTGGTTTCTTGGTGGGATTGCTCTCAGGGTTATTTGGAATTGGCGGAGGAGCGCTGATAATACCGCTGATGGTGCTTTTGTTCCAGTTTCCGCCTCATGTAGCCTCCGCCACGTCGATGTTCATTATTTTCCTGTCATCCATTACCGGCTCCATCACCCACCTCTTTCAAGGAAATATCGAGTGGATGGCAGTGTTGATGATCGCTCCCGGAGCTTGGGTCGGCGGCAGACTGGGAGCCTGGATTTCAATGAAAATGAGCAGTACCGCTCTGATGTGGGCCTTAAAGTTGGCGATCGCCTTGGTGGCGATCCGCATGATCGGCGAAGGTCTCTCCTGACCGAGGAGGTGGAGTCAAGGGCATGAATCGAGTACACATCCTGCATACAAATGATCTTCACAGCCATTTTGAATCGATGCCGGCGATCCATACCCTTCTTCACAGGCTGTCGGAACAGTTGGAAGGAGAAGGGGATAAAGTATTTCGGGTAGATCTGGGAGATCACATGGATCGGTTCAGTTTGGAGACGGAAGGAACTCTGGGCCGGGCCAACCGTTCGGTCATGGACATCACAGGGTATGAATTGATCACTCTGGGCAATAATGAATTGCTCACCTTTTCCAAAGAGGAACTTCACGAACTGTACGAGAAATCCCCCTTTAAAGTCTTGGCACTCAATGTGGAAGAGGAGGATGGGTCCCGTCCTCCTTGGATCCAGCCCTGGGAGATTCGGGAGGTAGACGGATTTCGGATCGGGTTTCTCGGGGTGACGATCCCGTTCCCACAGTTTTACGAACTGTTGGGATGGCAAGTGTCCGATCCCTTTGAGGTATTACCCGAGGCGGTCTCCCGTCTACGGAAAGAAGTTCACGCTGTCGTAATCCTTTCCCATCTCGGTATCGGCAATGACCGCCGACTGGCGGAGGTGGTACCAGGGATCGATGTCATCCTGGGCTCCCACACCCATCATCTGCTGGAGGTGCCGGAACGGGTGGGGAACACTCTGATCGCCGCAGCGGGAAAATTCGGCGGTCATGTGGGACATGTGACGCTGGAGTTGAATCCGACTCGGCAACAGGTGACCCGTCGCGAGGGAGGGTGTTTGCCGGTGGCTGCTGTCGATCCCGATCCCCAGCTGGAGGCTCGAATCCGGGGATTTCGCAGGGAAGCAGAGGCGCATCTCTCTGAAACGATTCGGGAGTTGGACCGACCACTGCCGGTGGATTGGTATGCAGAATCCCCCTTGGGCAATTTTCTGGCAGACGGATTGCTACACTGGGTACCTGATTCGGACTGTGCTCTGGTGAATGCTGGTCAATTGCTGGGAGGATTGCAGGCAGGATCGGTGACTCGAGGGCGTCTTCACCAAATCTGCCCCCATCCGATCAATCCGGTGCGATTGGTGTTGTCCGGAGGAGAGATTCGCAGGATATTGGAGGAATCCCTGATCCGGGATCGCCAGGAACTGGAGATCCGAGGGTTTGGTTTCCGCGGCAAAAAGCTGGGGATGATGAACCTGGCAGGAATGGAAGCGGAGATGAACTCGTTGAAGCCAGCGGGCAAACGGTTAGGACAGGTGGAAATCAACGGGGCACCGTTGGATGAAGACCGGGATTATCGCGTGGCCACCATCGATATGTTTACCTTTGGAGCCGGATACGAGGAGTTTAAAAAGGGGAGGGAGAAAAAATATTTTTTGCCGGAGTTTTTACGGGATGTATTGGCCCATCATCTCCGGCAATCTGGGGCGCCAGAGAGGAGCTTTCGTCCCCGGTGGCGTGATCCTGATTGACTCAGGGGCGGGGACGGGCGCCGGGAATCCGGTTCCGGAACCGCTCCATTACATACAAGAAGGGCAGACCCAATCCGTAACAGACCACCAATTGGCCGATCCCTACATAAAGCATAGCTGCGGGCAAGGTGACATCGAGACCGCTGACGACTTTCAACAAGGTTCCGATGATGACGGCATTGACCAGCACCGGGGGTAACGGAGCCAACCATCGGGACGGCATCCGTGAGGTCAACCAGGCGGCGATAAGAGAAGCCAAGCTTCCAAAGAGAACATCATAAAATCCGACCGGGCTGAACAAGTTGGCGATCAGCGCCCCGACGAACAGTCCAGGGACGGCCAGGGGGGTCACAAAGGGAAGGAGGGTCATCACTTCCGAGATGCGAAATTGGATCACTCCGTAAGAGAGCGGGTAGAGGGTTAGGGTGAGTACTGCATAGATGGCGGCGATCATAGCGATCGGGGCGATTTTTTTGGCTGACATGGTTTGTTCCTCCTTCTCTTCGTCCCTCATTATAACCAATGTTCGGGATGTTTTCTTCCCCCGACGGGAAGATTAAACAGGAATTTTCCCACCTTCCGGCTTTGTTATCATTTTTGTGCTTCGCACAAGCCTCCCAATCAGTTAGAATAACTTCAGGAACGAAGGAGGTACAAGCATGCGTTTTGTGGACGACCTGTTCTCCCTTTACCGGGAGCATTTAGCGGATAATGAAGAAAACGCCGTTTCGGTGGTTCTCAATATCCTGGAAGATCAGACACGGGAAGATATCATGCAGTTGATCCGGGATATGGACGACGAAGAAGTGATTCAAATGGTGGGAGTCTATCTCGTGGAGATGCTCAAGATGAAAATCGCCCAGGAAGGCGATGGCACGGAGGGGGAATCAGCCAACCACCCACGCTACCACTGATCCGGACACCCCTTCCCTTCCTTCGACATAGAGTATAGGAAATGCAAACCAGACAGGAGGGGTCGGTGTGGTCCGATTACAACCGATGCAAGTGAAGGGGCATCCGGTGATCGGTGTGGAAGTGGCCCTGCCCAAGACCGATCTGTTGGTGATCACAACGGAGAAAGGATACATCATGTGCGGTGCACTAGATGTGGATCTGTTGAATGAAAGACTGGCGCAACGGGGCATCTTGGCGGGCCGGGCGGTGGGAGTAAGAACCCTGGAGGCCCTGTTGGAGGCCCCCTTGGAGAAGGTGACGACTCATGCGGAACAACAGGGGATCCATGCGGGAATGTCCGGGCGGGAAGCACTGCTAAGGATGGTATAAGGCTTGCAAAGAGGTGCTACTCCGGCACCTCTTTTTCTGCGGAAATTGTCGGGAAGCCGCGACTTCGGTATACTGGGGCTGAAAGGCTGAGATTTTCAGGAACCGAAAGGCTGGAGAAACTGATGGCAACCTGGTATGGAAGTAAAGGGAGCCGTCCGGTGACCGGATCGCCGGAGGCCATGCAACTGATGGAATCATACTTTGTCAAAATCGTCGCTGCCAAACAAGTGACCAAAGCGGAGATCAAGCTGATGGGTTACCTGGTGCGCAAGTATCTTCGTCTCGGGGAAGATGAGAATACCCCCTCCCTTCGCATTGGCACTAAAGATTGGGTCCGAGAAGCAGGTCTGGCCGCCACCGAGGTGGACAAGACCCTAGCCAAATGCCAGGAACGTGGCTGGATTTCCATCGACCCCCACTCCAAACCCGTCGCCCTCCGTCTCCGGCTGACATCCAAGACGGAGTGAATCAAAAACCCCCCGAAAAAACCGGGGGGTTTCTCGTTTGCACGAAGGGATGCCTTGGGGGCACCGCATCGGCGACCACAATGCCGTCAGCATGGTCCGAGAGGACGATAGCCATGGCTTGGACCGTTTTTACCGATTGTTGTTTTGATCATCACGATGGCCGGGAGGTTTGCTGCTGATTTCCCCCTTGATAGGTCGATATCCTCTTTTTGTGGATCGTTCAAGTCGTCGTTGAAAAACGGGATGGGGCCTAGATTCCTTTCCGTTGTGTCTGTCAGTTTTTTTGTCTTTCATAGATGCTCATCTCCCATTAGTCAAAGAATTCAATTGCCTCAATTTCATCAGATACAATCAGTACTCCACAGGCATTCTCTTTTTGTTCCCCGGTAAACTCTCCATTTTCATCAACTTCCCAAGTCTCCTCTATATAAATTTGATAGTTTGGAGGATATGAAGAGGCGTATGATTTACTTGACATTTTCCCACCATATTTTTTGCCGTTTTTAAGGGTAACCACCACCCAATATTTACGGCGCTGACTGAATACCCAATCCCAGCTGGTACGGAAGGGCTCCCTGGTTCTGCCCAAGGTGTGCTTGATTAAAGGGATTTTTTCTATCCAGAACCGAGCTTTTTCAACCAGATGATCACTAAAGGCCAAAGGATCGGAAATAGGATTACAAGAGCGATCAATAGGATCCA
>CAUGKZ010000160.1 GCA_959600065.1 uncultured Kroppenstedtia sp.
GATTATGTAATCATCCTTCACCTCTCCCACACTGGATCGGAGAGGTTTTTTCTGTTCCGGGGAAAAGGTGTGCCAAAAATGGCAAAGGTTGCCCTGTATACTGAGACACATCAACAGGCGATGGAACCGTCGGTTGAAATCAAATGCTGTGCATGAGGGGGATTTATCTTATGATGATTATCAGGAAGCTGGGGATCTTTGCTGTGGTGGTTATGTTGGCGGTGGGCTGTAATCCCGCTCCGGAGGATGTGGACACCGGAGGCAAAACCAACAGTACGGAAGCAAAAGAGGGATCCAAAAAAGAAAAAACGGCAGATGAGAAGCGATTCAAGGCAGGAGTGTCCAAGGATTTCCTGGGTGTCCAGGTGGGAATAGGAGAAGTGGTGATCCAGCGGGATCAGATTCAAGTGGGCTTGAATTATGAAAACAAGAGCGGTCAGGCAATTCATTGGTATCCCGATCAGGAAGCCAAGGCCGTCATCGGGGATGTGCAACTCGATTCCAATTTGTTCATGGATGACACCGGCCTCACCGTAGGCGACATCTCCAACGGTGTCAAGTCCGATGGCGTCTTCACCTTACGCCCTTCCGGAAAGAAAACGATCGACCCCAAGAAAGTGAAAGAGATCAAGTTCAGCTTCGGCGAGATGTCAAGCGAGGACTTCATGAAGGATACCAAAGTGGAATTCACCATCCCGGTGAAGTGAGGCAGGCGGCCACCGGGGCCGCCTTTTGTTATCCGGATACCGGGACTAAAGATCTTGTCTCTGTTTAAACACCATCCTGTTCTCTGGTGCGAAATATTTGATCCTCGCGTAATGAAATTATTTACTCCCTTCGGAGGATTTCAAGTATCATATGATTTACATCATGGGGTTACCAATTATTTCTCGAAAAAGGAGATGGGTAACCCTTGTTTTTCATCGGTTGAAACGGTTCCTATTTGACCGGCGGGGCTCATCAACAATTGAATATGTGATGATTCTGGCGGTTGGTGCGATCTTGGCCATGATCCTTACAGTGACAATGGGGAGCGAAGAGATTCAAAGCGACCGAAAAGAGTGATTGGGATGACGATGAGGCAGCTTGTAACAAAGCTAAAGACATTGACAAATTGCGCTGTTTACGTTTCTGTGGGACTTCCTCGTATAAAGGGAGAACATGAACTACCGGCTGATCTCAAAGAATTTTACGAGCTTTGTGGTGGTGCGATGCTATTTGAAGGAAGTAATTACCCAGTTCATTTAATGTCCCCAAATGACTTTGTTTTGGCAAATCCTGTTATCATTGATGAGTCGGGAGAAGGGGACATTTCTGCAGATTGGTATATTGTTGCACAAGGTGATAGCGAGGAATATGTCACTATTGATCTGAATAAGAAACGCCTTGGCCGATGCTACGATAGCTTTTGGGATCGTCATGGGGTTGCTGGTGATTGCCCGATTATCGCCGGATCTTTTACTGAACTTCTGAAACGATTACTTGATCAAAAAGGACAAAGACATTACTGGCTACGGGACGATTTTGAACCCTACGGTGACGCGTACGATGAGGAAGTTGAGTAGGATAGGTGATTGTATGACAGGTTGCCAAAAATCCAGCTCTTGTATTTGGGATCCAGGAAGGCACAACAATCGGCTGGCGCTGGTGATATCTACAAAATATCTCCTAAATGTTTTTACTGAGGTATCAGAAGGATATCAAAGAATATCGTCTTCAAGGACAATGTTTCGTCGATTCGAAGTGAGGGCGCAACGCTCCCTTGACCATCTGTCAGAAATGAGGATGATTGGAGAGCCTAATTTGTGGAAGAAATGCGTCGTAGGGGGATCGAGCCTTGAAAAAAGAAATTTTTGAAGCAATAGAAGAAGAAAGGGATATGTGTCCGGAAGCCTTTGGTGGGCCTGCAACGGAAGCAGAAGTAATCGAAGCTGAAAAATGTCTTGGAGTTAAATTACCACCTGATTATAAAGAGTTTCTTTACAAGTATGGTTCAGGTGGTGTTGGAAAGGTTATAGTTTTGGGGTTGAGGGAAGCTGAATTTGTGGCTACACCATCTTTTGTTGAGCAATCGTTGGAATTTAGGAAGCAACTTCCTGTAGAGTATTCCAAAATGGTAGTGATCGGAGTGGATGGAGCAGGGAATCCTGTTGGGTTTAATCCTTCAGATTCAACTATTTTTGTATTTGATTTCGATTTTGGTGGGTACCATGCTTTAGCATCGTCCTTTGAAGAGTATTTGGATAAAGCAATAAACCAACAATTGGATGTTCAATTTTAAAAACCCAGAATTTTAGCCATGAATTGAGACCCGAAACGTAAAACATCAAAAAATACCGGCTACTCACAGTTCGGTTTAACTCCTTCTCCAATATCATATGCGGTTGTAGAAACAGGGGAATCCGTCAAGGAGAGCAATTGACCGGGCTTCTTTTGTCTTTTGTGGCTTTGGATCAGACCGACCCGAAGGTCGGAACAAATGGTAGGCACATATCCCACAAATCGTAGTTCCCCGCCCCTCTCAAACCCAAAAGTTATACCGTTGAGGGGAAAGTTGCATAAAAGGTCTATGGATCTATTGCCATCTTTACTTGATATAGTATAAAATGGTGGCGGATCTTGGATATGGAAGGTGATGGAGATTGAAGCTTTTTGATATACAGGAAATTGGCGGAATCATTCGTAAGATCAGAAAAGAACGAGGTCTTCGTCTGGAAGATTTGGCTGATGACAACATTTCCACGGCCACGATCAGCAATGTAGAAAGAGGTGTTGCCCATGTGAAGATAGAGAAGGTTTATTACATCCTAGAGAAATTGGGTGTTCCCATGGAGCAACTACCGGAGTTTTTGCTGAGGGAGAGAGAGGACCAGGGTCAGCTGAAGTTTCGTCTGACGTTGATCGAGTCGATGAACCGATTGGGTCAGAGTGAATCAGCCCTGTCGTTACTGGAGAAGACGCCCATCCCCGACGACCACTTGTATGCCTCCCAATTTTATTGGCTCAAGGGCACCTGTTACCTGCATCAGAGAAAACTCAACAAAGCGGAACGGGAGTTTTTCACGGCCATCCGCTTGGCCAATAAAAACGAAACCGCAAAGATCGACAACATCGAAGCCTACAGTTTCAATGATCTGAGTCGTTGCAGCTACTCCAACAACGACCTCCGGCAATCCCTTCAGTATGCCGACAGCGGTCTGGATGCCTTTAGCCCGGCGGGGGAAAGACCATGGGTCAAGTATTTTTTGCTACGAAACAAAGCTATCTACTTGGAAAGATTGGGACGGATCGTCGAGTCCCTGCAACTGGTTCAGGACGTCTGGGAGGAACTCCCCCAAGTCGAACCGATTGCAACCAGACTCTCTTTCTATTGGTTACGGGCCGAGTTGCTCCGCAGGAGCCATGACTATGAAAATGCGAAAAAATTTGCCCTGAAAGGTATTCAGCTAGCTGGCATCAATCAACACTATGACGGCGCTTTGGCACTCTGGAGCGTTCTGGGGAGTATTCACACTGCTCGGGAAAAATGGGAGAAAGCAGAAAACTGTTTTAAAATTGCACTCGGACTTCCCCGGGATCGGGTGGATGAAAAATCCTTTTTACGGGCCTGTACCCAATTGGGAATTCTGTATACCCGACAAGAGAAATGGAGCCAGGCTGAGGACAATCTGACCCAAGCGATTCAAAATGCGAAACGAGTAGAAGATTATGTGGATCAAATGGATGCCTCATTGGCTCTTGGGCGTCTGTTTTTTCAGCAAAACAGAAGAGAAGAAGCGATCTCTTGTTATCGACAGGTGGTTGACCTCGCACAGAAGTACAATGTCGGTGAGAAGGAGAACGAAGCGTGGCATGAACTGGCCCGGTGTTGGGAAGGGGTTGACGAGAAGGAATTTCAACAATGTACGGTAAATATGTTTAAAGTACAAGAAAGACTCAACCAGAGAAAAGCAGGTGACTTGAATGAAGTTCGTTAAAGTTATTTTTTTCTCCTTGTCAACCGCATTTCTTCTCTCTATTTTATCGCTGAACCCTGTGACCACTTCAAGTGATCTGTCTGTTCCCAAATACAACGTAGACCAACCGGGAGGTTGATTGCAACCTTTTCCCCGCCCCTTTCGTCCATATAGACAGTTGGAAACTGGAAAGGGGCGGTGGTTACGGTGTGGAAAAGGTGGTTGATCTGGGGGGTGTCCCTGGGGCTGTTGGCGGGTTGTTCATCCGGTGGGGCTCCGGATCAGTCGATGAGCAGTGGTCAAGTGGAAAAAAACGAATTCAGCCCGCTCTCCCGTGAGGGCTCGACGGAATCCGAGTCCGGGAAGGGGACTGCCGCTTCCGATGTGAAAAAAGCGCTGAACAAAGAAGGCGCTACCGTGGCGCAAGAGGAGCGAAAGGTGATCTACGAGGCGGAGCTGAAGATAAAAGTGCAGAACTTGAAACAGGCACAACAAGCCATGGAGGCGGCGGCCCGGAAGGAAGGAGGCTACCTGGTAGAGTCCTCTCAATCTCGGGCGAACAAGGAGAAAAAGGGAAACTATGTGTTTCGGATTCCCCAGGAGTCCTTTCAAGACTATCTGAAACAGGTGGAGAAGACGGCTCAAGAGATGGAATCCCGCAATATTACGGGCAAAGACGTCACAGAAGAGTACGTCGATCTGGAATCCCGGCTCAAAGCGAAAAAGGCGGTGGAGAAACGCCTGTTGGAGATGATGAAGGGGGCCAAAACCACGGAGGATCTGCTCAAAGTCTCTGAACAGTTGGCCCAGGTGCAAGAAGAGATCGAACAGTTGCAGGGACGATTGAAGTATCTGGAGAACCAGACGGTCTACTCGACGGTGAGGATTCAGGCTTACCAGGCGATCACCCTGGAGGAGCCGGAGGGAAAACCTGGCCTTGGGGAACAGATCACACTCGCCTTTGTGCGATCGGTGGGCTGGGTGCGGGATCTGTTTCAGGGCTTCCTGATCTTTGGCGCGGCCTTGTTGCCCCCTGTAGCCGTGGTGGCGGTGATCGGTGTTCCGATCTTTATGTGGGTTCGTCAACGTAAAGGGAAGGATATTCGGATCCTAGAAAGTAGAGGGGATCGGGAAGAGTAGGAAAGGTAAAAGGAAACGCCGCACCCCTGAGGTGCGGCGTTTCTT
>CAUGKZ010000161.1 GCA_959600065.1 uncultured Kroppenstedtia sp.
CCGACGAAGTACATTGGCAAAGTGGCTACCAAATACTCCCCGATATGCATGAAGTTCGTCAATAACAATGTAGCGAAGGTTTTCAAACAACTTCACCCACTTGGTATGATGAGGCAGAACCGCTTGGTGCAACATATCAGGATTGGTCACCACCAGATGGCCCGCCCGGCGAATCATTTGCCGGGCAGCAGGAGGGGTGTCCCCGTCATAGGTATATCCTTTGATTCCCCGATCCAATGCCTCTCTCATCGCGTTTAACTCTTTTAACTGTTCATAGGCAAGGGCTTTCGACGGAAAGATATACAAAGCCCGGGCTTCCGGTTCTTCCAGGATCCGGTGCAGAACGGGTAGATTGTAGCAGAGTGTCTTCCCCGAGGCGGTCGGGGTGACGATCACCACATGCTTTCCCTCCAGACTGGCTTCCACTGCCGCTGCCTGGTGTGTATACAGACGCTCAATCCCCCGTTGCTGCAACACCTCCTTCAGATCCGAATGCAATTCTTGGGGAAAATCGGCAACCTGTGCCGGTTGGGCCGGTATCGTCTCCCACCGCGTCACCCGGTCCCGAATGTCCACCCGGTTTTTGCACTGCTCGATCCACATCTTGGCATTCATCCCTCTGTCTCCTCTCTCTACCCGGAGGATACCGAAAACACGTTCGGGAATCAAGAGGGACCTGCTCCCGCTTTTACCAAATCCACACGGCCACCAGAGTGGACAGGATCAAGCCCGCCAACACGGGGAGGAAATTCCTGCGAACCAACTCCATCACCGATACTCCGGCAAAACCTGCCACCGCCATCAACGAAGACCAGGCGATGATCGTCCCACCCCCGGTCCAGATACTGCCCATCTGACCCACGGCAGCCAAAGTGACAGGGTCCATCCCCGAAGGGGTGGCCAAGGCTCCCGCTAGTCCTCCCGTTAAGGGGAGCCCGGAAAAACCGGATCCGTCCAGACCTGTGATCATACCGACGATCAAGATGCCAAATGTAGTCAAAACCCCGTGATCGGGAATCAGGTTCTGCCCCGCCTGAACCAAGTCAAACAGGAAGGAGGGAGCATCCTTCCCTGCAGTCAGGATCTCCCCGGAAAAATCCCCGCTCCCGAGAAA
The DNA here is from genome assembly GCA_959600065.1 of uncultured Kroppenstedtia sp. GTDB lineage: Bacteria > Bacillota > Bacilli > Thermoactinomycetales > DSM-45169 > Kroppenstedtia > Kroppenstedtia sanguinis. The sequence continues at coordinate 1,115 of CAUGKZ010000161.1, forward strand.
GAAGAATCCAGCGATGGGCACCACCGGTCCCATCGTGCGAAAGGCGAACAAAAAACCCGCCACCAGATGGTCACTGATCCGGTCCAAAGCTTGGATCCGCGCATAGGCGACGGTGGATGCGGTCAACAATATCGCCGCCACGCCTCCGATCAAAGCAGCTCCTCCCAAACCCGCCATCGATGGCCTCCCTGATTTGGAGGTGGCCATATAAACCATGACACCCAACAACGACAAGGGAACCCACACCGCAAAGACCCGTCCCCAAACCGTTGTATCCTTCACACGCAAAAAACGGAATTCCTCCTCATTCTGTCGGAAGTTCAGCTTCGTCCTCGGTGTCGTCTGATCCTTCTTCCTAATTTGTTTTCGCAAGACAAAATAAGCCCACCCGAGAGCAACCCATCCGGTAATCCAGGAGAGAATCCAGGCCCGCTCCGCCACAGCTGCTGAACTCACCCCGGCGGCCTTGGCACTTAACATGGGAGCCACCTGCATGACATAATCTGATGAAAGGGCCATCCCTTGACCAGCCAGGGAGATCGCCACCGCTCCACCGATAGCCGGAAGTCCCGCCCGGATGGCTGGTGGCAACAACAAGGCTCCAATCAGAGGGACCGCCGGTGTCGGCCAAAAAAACAGGGACAAAATATAGGTCACCCCGGCCAGTATAAAGTAGGAAAGATGAGCGTTCACCATCAATCGTTGCACCGGTGCCACCATCAACCGGTCGGCACCCAGATCCTCCAGGGAGCGTAACAGTCCCACCATGAAGGCAATGATCAGAAAGATACTGAACAATTCCCGTGCTGCCACTAGGTTGGCATTAAAAACAGCCTGAAAACCGTTCACCAGATCCCCTTTCCATAGCCAGGCGACCAGCCAGGTTCCGATCCATGCGGGCAAGATCACTCCACGCCGGAACAGCATGGCCCCGATAATGACTAGGGTTACCAAAGCATAGGTTCCGTGTGCCACAGACAGCCCCATTTTCGGCACCTTCCTTTTTCCTAGGAATGGTCGTTCATCATATGGAACTGAAAAGGAAGGTGTGATGCTTTGAAAGGGCAAGCCCCCGCCGTGAATCGACGGGGGCTTGCGGAAGAGATTCGTTTATCTTCAAGGCTGTTGATTAAAAACCATAAAATGGATGATGGGAAGAGCGAAAGGATCGTTTCGCTCTTCCCATTGCCCCCATCGTAAAATATTGCTTGAGGGGACGGGGAGGGTGGGACGGCTACGATCTCTTGCCAAGAACGCAAAGGCTCTTCACCGTCCCACTATCCCCACCTTATTTTCTACCTAAAATATGACTAATCAACACGCCTGGTTTATCTTCTTAAATTCCACTCATCCCGTCCATAGCGGGATGAAACCAATTCCTGTGTCAGCTTCTGTTCCTGCGGGGTTAATTCTCCAGGTTTGAGCTGGATCTGTAATCCCTTTTCAAAGCCTCGGGTCATTGCACGCACTGTTTCATCAAAGGAGACCGGAGGTTGCCGCAACTGATTGATGGCCACCGCTTTGTTGAGAAAGCCTTGCTTCATCCGCTCCTTCACCCTCTCTGAAGGAAAGTTGAGGACATCGAAGAGAAGGTCCGCATCCAAATCCAACAAAATGGAACCATGCTGCATAATCACACCCCGTTGCCGAGTCTGGGCACTGCCCGCCACTTTTTTCCCTTCCACCACCAGTTCATAGTTAGAAGGGGAGTCAAAACAGGCCGCCGACCCCATGGATGCATATTGCGCCTTCTCCGCCTCGGTCTCCAGAGGGACCATTTCCGCCTGCAAACCTAACTCCCGAAACCCTTCCAGCAACCCGGTGCTGAGTACCCGGTAGGAAGCGGTTACGGAAGTGGGCATCCCTGGGTAATCCTCCTCGAGGATCACACTGTAGGTAACTTCCTGATCATGGAGGACCGCCCGTCCGCCTGTGGGGCGACGCACCAAGCCCAGTCCCTTGGCATGGAGCTGCTCCCGATTCACTTCTTTCTCCACACGTTGAAAATAACCGATGGACAGCGTCGCAGGATCCCACCCATAGAAACGAAGGGTGGGCGGGGATTCCCCTTTGCTGACGGAAGTCAGGATCGCCTCGTCGATAGCCATGTTTTCCGCACTAGAATGGTTTCCTGTATGCAAGAGACGCCAGATACCGGCTCTCATCCTCCATCACCTGCCTTTCAGATACGAGACTATTTTACCGCTTCTATTACACATCCACAAACCGAATCAGAGGCGGCCCTGCTCTCGCATCCATTCCACACTGTCGGCGATGGTTTCCTGCAAAGGCTTCCAGCGGTAGCCCAACTCCCTTGCCGCTTTGGAAGAGTCATAATAGACGGCCCCGTTCATCAGCCGAACCAGATCCCAGGCCAGGGGGGCTTCTCTCTTCTTCAGATATCCATAGATCTCCCCTGCTGCCGCACCTCCCACCGCCAACCATCGAGGAAGAGTCTGGATTCTCCGATTTGCACCGGCAGCATCGGCGATCATCTGAAACGCCTCTGCCAGAGACAAATTGGCCCCACCCAGGAGGTACCGTTCGCCGATTCTCCCCCTCTCTGCCGCTCCCAGATGTCCTTCCACCACATCTGCCACATCACAGAGGTTGACACCTCCTGCCGGTGCGAATCGTAACTTTCCTTGGGCTACCTCCCGCACAAATCCCGGGCGGCCCTCCCCTAAAATAATGCTCGGGTTGACCACCACACCTGGCAATCGGCCAGCTTCTGTCTCTTCCAACACGATGCATTCCGCCTGCCGTTTCGCCATGGCATATCCATTGTTCAATCGATCTCCGTTGAAAGGAAAGGTTTCATCCACCGGTTTCCCGGTGTCGGAAAATCCCACCGCCGCCGCAGAGCTCGTCTGAATCAACCGATTCACATTCCCCCGCATCACTTCCTTCACCATATTTTTCGTCCCCTGAACATGACTGTTCCCCATGTTTTTCCGTAAAGCCCTCCCCCAAGCAACATTCCCAGCGGTATGAAATACCCACTCCATCCCCCGGGTGCAACCGCTCAGTGATTCCGGTTCCAGCACATCCCCCTTAAAAAAACGCACCTCCCTGCGGATCTTCTCAGGCAACCGTTCCCGCTTTTCTTCCCGGCGGTACAGAAGAGTCACCTCATCTCCTCGTTCCAGCAACTGTTGCACCAAATTTCTTCCCAGAAACCCTGTTCCTCCTGTCACCAGCACACGCATCCTCTTCCACTCCTCTCGTGGTTTTCTCTTGCTCCCCGTCTCCTGACGGAGGGAAAATCCTTGGCAGTCATATCCGCAGTCACCTCAGAATAATCTTGGATGTCTAAAGACATTGGGATTTCAGGTTCGCCAAGTTCCTCGGGATCCGATTTCACATATCTCGTAAATCCATACTTGGGAATCAGCCGGTCGGGATGGGGTTTCACATGTCGTTTTCGTTATTCTGACGACCCAAAATCACTCCATGCGAAGCTCCACCATCCCATCCCGCCCTCTCTTTTCATCGTTATTTCTCTTTATACTGGAACTCTTCTCACTCATCTATTATTCTATTTATAGACGGAACTTTTAGAAAGGGTGTTATTTTCTCAGCAGTTTTATCGAAGGGATGGATTCTCCTGAAAAAGAGGTGACCTGATTTTGAGTGAGAATCGCTATGTCCATTACAAAAAGGCCTTTTCCGATATTCCCAAACCTTTTGCCTTTCTCGACCTGGATCTGTTGCAGGAAAACATCAAGAACATTCGAGATCGGAGCAGTGGAAAGAACGTGCGGATCGCCAGCAAATCGATCCGCAGCGTGCCTGTGCTTCAACGGATTCTGGATTCCGGCGCGCCCTTCCAGGGAGTGATGTGTTACTCCCCGTCGGAAGCCGTATTTTTGGCGGAACAAGGATTCGACGATCTGCTCGTCGCCTACCCGGCTTGGGAAAAGGAAAAGTTGCGCTCCGTCGCCAACCAGGTCCAAGTGGGAAAAGAGATCACTCTGATGGTGGATTCCCCCCCACACGTGGACCGACTGGAGGAGG
>CAUGKZ010000162.1 GCA_959600065.1 uncultured Kroppenstedtia sp.
ATCAGATAAGTCTGAAGTCCTTCTGTACGCGTAGTAACCAATGGATAACATGACTATCAAATAGATGCCGATGGAAATAAAAACAGCAGACTCCATGAGGTCCCCTCCTAAATTATTCAGAATATAACGCCATTTTACAACAATCATCAAGCGGATGCAGCCTGTATCACGGGAGTGTTGATTATCCATATTTTACGGTGGGGGCAATGGGAAGAGCGAAAGGGTCGTTTCATTCCTATCATCCATTTTAGGGTTCATCAACAGCCCTGCTTGTATCTATTTTACGGACGGCAATCTCCTGAGCAGAGACTACCGTCCGCTATTTTTACAACATTTGACTGATGGTTTTAGCTTGCATATGGAGAATCAAGTAGTCCGGCCCGCCAGCTTTTGAATCGGTTCCTGACATTTTGAATCCGCCAAAGGGTTGGTATCCTACAATCGCACCGGTGCAGTTGCGATTGAAGTACAGGTTCCCCACTTGGAAGTCACGCTTGGCACGCTCGATGTGCTCCGCGTTGCGGGAGATGACTGCTCCGGTCAAGCCGTATTCGGTGTTGTTGGCGATTTCAATCGCTTCATCAAAGTCCTTGGCTTTGCAGAAGGCGACCACTGGACCGAAAATCTCTTCCTGCATGATGCGGGCTTGAGGGTCCACGTCAGCAAAGATCGTGGGCTGAATGAAATAACCTTTGGAATCATCCGCTTCCCCGCCGGTCACCAGTCGCCCTTCCTTTTTGCCGATAGCAATGTAACCGGTGATTTTGTCATAAGCCTTCTGATTGATGACAGGTCCCATATAATTCTGGTGGGAGCGGGGGTCGCCGACGGTCAACTCCTTCACCCGCTGGGCCACCTTTTCCAACACCTCATCGTAAACATCCTCATGCACGACCGCACGGGAGCCGGCGGAACATTTCTGTCCGGAGAAGCCGAAGGCGGAAGTGGTGATCGCTTCAGCTGCAATGTCAAGGTCCGCCTCCCGGTCTACAACCACGGTATCTTTCCCGCCCATTTCGATGATGATGCGCTTCAGATGGGTCTGACCTTCATGGACGACGGATCCCCGTTGGTAAATGCGGGTTCCCACGGCTCGGGAACCGGTGAAGGTGATCAGTGCGGTTTTTGGATGGTCCACCAGATATTCGCCGACCTCCACTGGGTCTCCGGGAACAAAGTTGACTACGCCCTTAGGAATTCCGGCTTCTTCCAGTACTTCGACAAATTTGGCGGCGATTACCGGAGTCGATTCTGCCGGTTTCAGCAACACGGTGTTTCCGGTAACCAGGGGAGCGACTGTGGTTCCCACCATGATTGCACAAGCGAAGTTCCACGGGGGGATTACCACGCTGACACCCGTCGGGGTGTAGATGTAGCTGTTCAGTTCCCCTTCCCGACTGTTGACCGGCTTCCCGTCTTTCAGCTCCAGCATTTGGCGGGCATAGTATTCCATAAAATCGATCGCTTCAGCCGTATCGGCATCGGCTTCTTTCCAGGGTTTCCCGGCTTCTTTCACCAACAGAGCGGAAAACTCATGTTTGCGACGGCGAAGGATGGCGGCGGCACGGAAGAGGATCTCCACACGGGCGGCGGGGTCCCATTTCCTCCAGCTTTCAAAGGCTTCCAAGGCGGCGTCCATGGCTTGGTCAGCCAGCGCTTGGTTGGCTTTGGAGACGTTGCCGATGATTTCTTCCTTATTTGCCGGGTTGACAGAGACTAGCTTCTCTTCAGTGGTGATCCGTTCGCCACCGATGATGAGTGGGTAGTCCAGACCCAAGGTGGCTTCAGCCTGGCTTAATGCTGCTTCCATGGTCCGACGGTTCTCCTCTTTGGAAAAGTCGGTGAAGGGTTCATGCTTATAAGTAGTAGCCATAATGTATCTCCTCTCCTCATCTGAATCTCAATACTAATTAGAAGCAAGAAATATGCCATAAGCCTGATAGGTAGATGTAAAGAAGGAGAGATGGGTGTGGCCGCCTGAGTTCCTTTTAGCCATCGGACACGTACCGGTCTCTCCTGGGTCAGATAGGACGTCGTTCTTCGTCTGGAACAATCTCTCGCCGTGACGCTGTCGGAGTGCGGTGGACAGGTGGTTTTACAAAAATGTCAAGGGTATTCGCGGATATTAACAATATTGTAGAATGAATGATTCCACATTCCTTACTTGGAAAAGAGACCTTTCAGGGCGAAGGAGACATTTTGCGGTCGTTCGGCCAACCGACGCATGAAATAACCGAACCAGTCATTTCCGTAAGGCACATAGACTCGCATGGTGTATCCTTCTTTCGCCAATTGGAGCTGCAATTCATTCCGGAAACCGTATAACATCTGAAATTCAAATTGATCCCGGGGAATTTGTTTCTTCTCTGCAAACGCTTTCACCTGAGCGATGATTTGATGGTCATGGGAAGCGATTGCAGTATAGCTACCACTGGTGAGGTGCTCCTGGATGATCTTTAGATAGTTTTCGTCTACCTTGGTCTTGTCTTGATACGCCACCTCGGGAGATTCCTTGTAAGCCCCTTTTACCAGGCGTAGGGGAACTCCTTGCAGATCCTGCACATCTTGCATAGAACGGTGCAGATAAGCCTGAATCACCGTTCCTACTTGATCGTAATCCTTGCGAAGCTCTTTGAGCAAGTCCAAGGTGATTTGGCAATGGGCGTAATCCTCCATGTCAATCCGCACAAAATTGTTGTGTTTTTGGGCGGTATCCAGGATTTTACGCATATTGTCGAGACAGAATTGATCATCGATGTCCAAACCCAGTTGAGTCAATTTCAGAGAGAGGTTGGAGCGGACCCCAAACTGGGCGATCGCCTCCAGGGTATCGATGCAGTACTGGGTGGATTCGGCGGCTTCCTCTCGGCTGGAAACAAACTCTCCCAAGTGGTCTATGGTGCATACGAGTCCCTTTTCATTCAGGGACCGGACTGTCTTCATGGCACTTTCGATACTTTCCCCAGCCACGACTTGGGCAGCTCCGAATTTCAGGCCCCATTTTCGGGCGGCTCGATTGAGGGCTTTATTTTGAGAGGCGAATAGAAAGAAATTTTTTGAGATGGATTCTATCATGGTCTTTCCCCCTCAACTGTAATAGATCAGTTCTTCCCTTTTCAAGGGTAATTATCATGCAATGTTCATGCCAATTCAGACTTTCTTTCGGACCTCTATCTGTTCCCTGCAACTACGGATCTCTTGTAAAAGGGCTAGGCGCTTTACTGCATCACCCTCTTCCTCCTCCAAATCGAAAGACCCCTAACGGCGGGTGCGGCGTTTCCTCCATCCTTAGAAACCTTGTGAAACCCATCGATTGGAGGGTCGGGATGGGGTTTCAATTTCGGCGTCGTAGTTCTGGCGATCTAAAATCGCTTCATGTGAAACCTCCCTGTGATGATCTTTTCATCCTGTTTCTAGATGGCCTCTCTCTAAGATTCTACGCGGGATACGGAATAACGTCGCATGGACAGTACACGACTTTCTTTCAACGCCTATTTTCTGGTTATCGACAGTCCTAATCTATTTTATTTTACACAACAGGGCCAAGGGGGGGGCTGGAGTAGAAGCCCAAGGATGTTTAGATGAATACAAAAGTGTATTATGATATACAAAAGTGTAAACAGGAAGAAGGGATGAAATTGCAACCCGTTTCTCTGCTTCCCTTGGCGTCACCTTGGAAGAAAATATTTGACCCGGCTGGTATGAAGAGAATTCCTGAGGATTCTACACTGGCCGACCTGGATGAATCGGCTTTAGGCAAGGATCTGGCACTGCAGGATCGAGAGGGAGGGTTTGTCGGATGGATTCCCGCGCAGAAGATCACACAGGTTTTATGGAAACAGTGGAATACCTGTCGCACCTACTATGAAACCCTGCTGGAAACCGCCGATGATGCGATTACTGTTGTGGATGGAAAAGGAAATATCGTTTCCTGGAATCATCGATCAGAGGCGATTTTTGGCTATTCCCGGGAACAAATCCTGGGCAGGCCAATCACTGATTTTTTTGAGCAGGAGGCTCTGGAGGTGATGTCGGTGTTGACTGGGGGAAAAGGGGGGAAAGGGGTCTTCCGCAAATACCATCACCCCAGTCCCCACGTATATTCGCTGATCAATGCTATGCCGGTGGTGATGAATCACCGAGTGATCGGTGGGATTTCCGTGGAAAGAGATATCACGGATGTGGTCCGGCTGAATGATGAATTGTCCACGACAACAGCATATATTCGAGATCTGGAGAAACAGTTCGACGAGCAGAAGGCGGAGGATCCTTTTCACAAAATTAAAGGGAGGGGTGAAGCGATTCGTCACGCCATTCAGCTGGCGAGAAAAGTGGCATCGACGGAGGCTTCGGTCTTGATCACCGGGGAAAGCGGTGTGGGCAAGGAATTGTTTGCAAGTGCGATCCATAAGGCAGGTTCTCGGAGAGAGGGGCCTTTTATCGATATCAACTGTGGTGCTATTCCCGCCCCCCTCTTTGAAAGTGAACTATTCGGTTATGAGCGGGGGGCATTTACCGGAGCGAACCGGGAGGGGAAAAAGGGAAAGTTGGATGCCGCCAAGGGGGGATCCCTGTTCTTGGATGAAATTGGGGAGATGCCCTTGGATCTGCAAGTGAAGTTGTTGCGAGTTTTGCAGGAGAAGCAATATTATCGGGTGGGCGGCACGGAGCCGATTTCCTTGGATGTTCGGATTATCGCCGCTACCCATCGGGATCTGGAGAAGATGATTGAGGCGGGGCGATTCAGAGAAGACCTGTACTATCGGCTCCATGTGGTCTCCATCCGCATTCCTCCTTTACGTGAACGAATGGAGGATATCCCGGAGTTGATCCAGCTTTGTCTGAACGAGTTTTCCATTAAATATTCCAAGCCGGTTCCTGAGCTCGACCCTGAGGTGATGTATCGCTTGGTGAATCATGACTGGCCAGGGAATGTGAGGCAGTTGCGCAACCTGATGGAACGGATCATGATCTTGATGGATGGAGAGGCGATTCAGCCTCATCATTTGCCGAGCAACTTTACAAAGGTGAAAGAGAGTAGTACCACAAGCTCCCCGTCCCCTCGCTCTGTGGCTGGTGACAGTGAAGAGAAGCGGATTCGAAATGCTTTGACCACTACCTA
>CAUGKZ010000163.1 GCA_959600065.1 uncultured Kroppenstedtia sp.
GACGTATCCAAGGCATATGGGGTGTACAAAGAGAAGAATGTATTTGGCAAAAAGAAATGGGGAATTGAACGTTCTACCTTCATCATCGATAAAGAAGGACAAATCGCCAAAGCTTGGCGCAAAGTGAAAGTGGACGGGCATGTGGAGGAAGCTTTAAACTGGGTTCGAGAGCACTTGGATTGATCGCTGACCTCCCACTTGGCTTGGCAGGGGTGAAGGAATCGCTTCTTCACCCCTTTTTGGATGGAGAAGGAGGATGCGTTTTGTTACAGGATCATATGTACCAATGGCCAGACTATTATGACTGGACCTCAGAGGGGCTGGACGGGGATGTCACCTATTATGTCGATCTGGCGATGAAGGCAAAAGGGCCGGTGATGGAACTGGGCTGTGGGACTGGACGTTGCTCCTTGGGGATGGCACAGCATGGAGTGGAAGTCGTTGGAGTGGACAAGCAGCCCGAGATGTTGGCTGTGGCTGAAAAAAAAGCGACAGAGATGGGTTTGTCCAACCGATGTCAGTGGATATGTGAAGATATGAGCACACTGAACCTGAAACGCCGTTTTAAATTGGTGGTGATCCCATACCGTTCTTTCCTCCATCTTCTTCACGTTCGGGATCAGGTGGCGGCCCTGCAGGTGATCCGTCATCATTTAGAGGATGGGGGTTGCCTTGCTTTCAATGTGTTTGTGCCTGAGATCCCCCAACTGGTGGAGGAGGAGGGAAGGTTGGTTCACCGAGGGGTGTTTAGTGTTCCAGGGACGTATCAGACCGTGGAGGTATATGATTACACGGAGTTTGACCATTTTCGTCAGCAGGCGGATGTGATTCGTTACTATGAACGGTATGAGAAGGATGGCAGACTGCTGGAACGATTGCGCACCCGTTTTTCCATGCGCTATGTGTTTCCAACGGAACTTTTTCATCTGCTCCGTCTAACCGGTTTTGAGGTGGTCGGATGTTACGGAGACTTCCGGAGAGAGCCCTTCGGTCCCGAAAGCACTGAATTAGTGATTGAAGCAACTAAGATGGTACATGATTGAGGAGGAGATGGGGATGATCCACGTGGCGTCCTCGGCGCGAATCAGTGAGAAACATCAAAATCGGCTGCGCCAGGAATTTTCCGATGTTCAATTTTCTTTTTTCGAAGAGATGCAGGGTGTGTTGCAGGTCGCTTCCGATGCAGAGATTTTAATCACTTATGGGGATGACTTGGATGAGGAGAAAGTGAATGATTTTCCCGAACTCCGTTGGATTCATGTGATCAGTGCTGGTGTGGAGCTTCTGCCCTTTGCGGCATTGAAAAATAGGTCGATCCAAGTGACTAATGCCCGCGGGATTCATGAAATTCCCATGGGGGAACACGCTGTGGCTGTCATCTTGCAGTGGACAAGAAGACTTCATCAGTATCTGGATCGACAAAGGCAAGGGGAATGGGATTCATCTCTGCATGTCGAAGAATTGTCGGGAAAAACCGTCTCCATTCTCGGGACAGGAGCGATTGGCCGCGGGATTGCCGCACGATTGAAAGCCTTCGGGGTGAGAGTGCTGGGGATGAACACAGACGGGAGACCTCATCCCCTCTTTGATGAAATCGTGGCCCCCCATGATCTGGAAAGGTTGCTGAAAGTTTCTGACTTTGTTGTGGTTACACTCCCTCTCACCTCTCATACCCAGGGGTTGATCGGAGCGCGGGAACTCGCTTGGATGAAACCGACTGCCTGTCTGATCAATATGGGCCGTGGAGCGGTGGTGGATGAGGCGGCGTTGCTGAATGCGCTGGCTGAAGAGTCCATTGGAGGGGCCATTTTGGATGTGTTTGAAAAGGAGCCGCTGCCCAAGGACCATCCTTTTTGGTCTCAGAAAAATGTATTGATCACTCCTCATGTTTCGGGTCGGTCGCCTCTTTATATGAGTCGGGCGTTGGACCTTTTCAGTCACAATATGAAGGTGTACACTTCTGGAAAAGGAGAGGTTATAAATCTTCTGGATCCGGAGCGGGAATACTGAGGAGGTAAGCGGATGATTAGAAAACCTAAACGGGTGCAGACACGAAAAATATTGGACACTCTTGCCAGAATGTATCCCGATGCCCACTGTGAACTTCATTTTAGAAATCCATTTGAGCTCTTGATCGCCACCATCCTCTCAGCGCAGTCCACGGATCGTCAAGTGAACATCGTGACGAAAAAACTCTTTGCCAAATATCCTTTACCAGAGGATTTTCTCTCTTTGACTGAGGAAGAATTGGCAGAGGAGATTCGTGGGTTGGGGTTGTTCCGCAACAAAAGTCGGAACATCTTGCTGACCTGCCGCATCCTCGTGGATACCCACAGCGGAAAGGTACCACAACGACGGCAGGATTTAGAGGCGTTGCCTGGAGTGGGGCGCAAAACAGCCAATGTCGTGCTGAGTAACGCTTTTGGTGTTCCGGCCCTTGCCGTGGACACCCATGTACTTCGGGTTTCCAATCGATTGGCTCTGGCTGATAGTCAACAACCCTTAGAAACGGAAAAACAACTGACGCGAAAAGTGCCCCGCAAGGAGTGGACGGATACCCATCATCGGTTGATCTGGCACGGACGCAGGGTTTGCACGGCCCGTAAACCCAAGTGTGAAGAATGTGATTTGCTTCCCTTTTGCTGGTACGGTAAAAACCGTCACGATATGGAGCCGTTGACAAAGTAAACAAAAAGGGAGTAGACTATTTATATCTATTCTAATCAAAGAATGACTTCTAGTCCTTTCGATGGCGGAACACAACGGGGTGATGGCGATGGAAAATAGCCGTGTCAATCAAGCGATTGAAGTGCTGAAATCGACAGGTGTGCGAGTGACGCCGCAGCGGTATGCCATTCTGGAATACTTGCTTACATCCTTGGGCCATCCCACAGCCGATGAGATCTACAGGGCATTGGAGGATAAATTCCCCAATATGAGTGTTGCGACGGTATACAACAACCTGCGCGTATTCAAAGAAGCGGGCATGGTTCGGGAGTTGACCTACGGTGATGCTTCCAGCCGTTTTGATGCCAACATGACAGAGCATTATCATATCATCTGCCGGGAATGTGGAAAGATCGTGGATTTTGAATATCCTCCTTTGTTTCAGGTGGAGAAGGAAGCCGAAGAAAAAACCGGCTTCCGGGTAGAGACCCATCGGATGGAACTTTACGGCGTCTGCAACTCTTGCCAAAAAGAAAAAGCGATTTAAAAAACCTGCCCGGGACCCAAGGGCAGGTTTTTTTGTCCGTGTATTCGGATGATGGAAAAGTCCATCGCTTGGATTTTCAGATGAGCAGAGGATTTGCAAGTCAGATTTACTGACTGTCCGGGCCTGGGGATTGCGACGACGAGGTCGCCTCGGTTGCCAAACTCCTGTCCATCGTCAAATGGGCCCCACAATGCATGCACCGGTCCATCTTTCCAAGAACTTTGGTGGTGCGCTCGCATTCCGGACACTCAACTTGCAGTGCCTGGGTCGATAAGATTCCCACCCAAAAATAGATGACCACACTGGAAGCCACCCCGAACAATCCGAGGACAAAGAATACCATCATGGCCGCAGGCCATATAAAACCGAGGTACATAATTCCCATGCCCATAAAAATCATCAGGAGGGCGATGGTGCGAAATCTGTTGATCTTACTGGCAAACAGCAATGAGACTCCCTCCTTTGATCCAATCTGGGATTGAAGTCGTCTCCCTTTTCTTTCATGTTCATCAACAGTATACCACGGAACCTAAGGCAGAAAAATGAAGCTTTCCCGAAAAAACCACCGGAAATAGAGGGAAGCAGGAATTCTTCCGAGGCTGTCGAAAACTTCTAGAAACACTGTGAAAAAAATGCCCTCAGGAGATGGGGGACCGATGGAAAAGTTCGTGGATCGTTAGAAATCTTGTTAAAAAAACGTTCAAGAGATGCAAACAAGGTTTTTAGAGCTTGATAAGGTGAAATTCCTTTGCGATCCGACGGGCCTAAAAGAACGATGTTTCCTGGGAAAACCTGTGGACCCGCACCGGGAATGGGGGGAGAAGATGATTCAGGCCAAGGTCATTTATCCGAAATTGAGAAACCAGTTGCAAGAGAATCCCCATGTGGTAGGGGCGATCATCTTTCCTGCAGGTATGGATTCCTCCGTTCCAGAACCGGTGGACCTGATTCTGTTGGTTTTTCATGAGAAGGGGGAGAGGGGGTCCGTACTCTCTTATATGATGGAGATCTGGAAAGTGAAGGAGCTCCGGATTCCGCTCCAGGAATTGATGGCCGAAGTGCTTGCGGGGGAACGGCAAGAGGTGATCGACTGTTTGTTGAAAGGGGAGGTGTTGTACGATCCGGAAAACCGAATTATAGAACTACATAAACAATTTCTTTCATTTCCCAAGGAATTGCAAAGCAAAAAAATGTGCTTGGAGTATTCCGCATTATTAAGACATCATTTGGAGAGCAAACTTTTATTGAAGGAGGGACATCTGCTGGATGCCCATCTCTCTATTCAACGGAGTCTCCTCCATTGGGCGCGGTTGACGGCCATTGAATCCGGTGAATATCCTCGTTTCCGGCTGTGGCCACAGGTGAAACGGATCAACCCGGCTGTTTATAAATTATACAGGGAGCTGGCGACAGGGGAAGAACCTTTGGAACAGCGGATGAGACTTGTGCTGCTGGCCGAGGAATATGCAGTTCTAACCAAGCCGGAGCAGTATTGCGAGTATCTGCTGGAGTTGCTTGCTTCTGAAGGCGGCAACTGGAGCTTAGGTGAAATCCATCGTCGATTGGAGCAAGATCAGCTCTTCCTCGATGTGACTCAAGTGATAGAGGAGCTGGTGCGCCGTTCATGGGTAGAAGAGGTGGCGACAGCTGGTGAAACTCATGCTGAACAAACTTATCGTCTAATCCACAAGGATCGTCAACAAAATGAAATTGAATTCAGGTGAAAAAAAGGGTTGACGAATGAAGAAGTCCATGTTAAATTAATATTTGTCGCCGCGAGATCAGCTTGACCGAGCCGATCTGAGGCAGACGAAAGAAAAACAAAAAAAGCTGTTGACAAGAACAACTGAGCATGATAAGATAGATCTTGTCGCCGCG
>CAUGKZ010000164.1 GCA_959600065.1 uncultured Kroppenstedtia sp.
TTCTCCCCGGGCGGTTTTGGGAAGGCCCGGGGAGAAGGAATGATATTTACTTACCATACTTTCAAATTCCGCAGGTAACTCCGTCGTGCGATGATGAAATAAACCAACTGCAGTACCAGGAAGGAACCGATAGTCCACGCGGAGGGGATCAGAATCGATTTCATCATCATCATATTTTGTAGGGCACCTAAGGCCACCGAAGTGTGAATCACTGCCACCACAAAGGGGATGAAGAACAGGAGGGCGATCTGCACTGTGACACTTCTGTTCATTTCCTTTTCGGTCAACCCGATCCTGGAAATGGCGCGATAGTGTTGCCGGTCCCGGTCCTGATCGGTGTACAGGCGGAAATACAGGAAACTGCCCGCACAGATCAGGAACACCACCGCGACAAACAATCCGACAAAGAGCGTCGCTCCCAGTCCCTGCTTCACTTCCGTAAAGGCGGCATCCCGGGCGGTGAAACCGGGCCAGCTCACATCGGGCATCTTCAGTTTCTCTTTCAATGTTTCACCGATTTGATTTCCTTGAGGATGCGGGAAAGAAGCATCCCATTTCGGGACGGAATAACCGGCAAAGGTTCCGGACTCCACGTGAGGTTCATCGGGCCCGGTTTCTTGCGCCGCTTTTTTGAGCTGTGCAAAGGCGGGGTCTGGAACCACAATTTCAACGGATCCACGGAACATGATCGGTTGATCGATTGAAGCCGCAACTTTGTAAGGCTTCTTCATCAGCTGGAGCTCCTGGCCGATCCGGTCATCGGCTTGGAATTGATCCGGTCTCGTATCGAAGGCCAACACCTCTCCCGGCTTTAAGGTCCGGGCAGGCTGCTTCACAATTTTGGCCAACCGATTATAGTCAGACAGCTTGATGGCGTTGACAAACTGCTCCATATTGTCAGGGCCTAGATTTAAATACTCCGCTTTCCATTTTCGATACGAAACGTCCTCTTTTTTCAACTCCCCTTCAATGATATTTTGACCGGACTCGGGAGAAATTCCCTCGAATCCTTTCTCCTCCATTTTGTAACTGATGCTGAAGGGAGTTGTCTGGTTCATCGTTTGCATGATCTGATCGTAGAAATTGATCAATGTACCCGTTGCAGTGAATGAGACGGTAAACACGATGGTGACCAGAAAGAACATCCTGGCGTTGTCTTTCATGCGATAGGTCAGGTCGGAAAGCCACATTAACCGAGTTCCCCGCCAGTAGAAACCGCGGTTCTTTTTCAAGCGTCGGATCAGAAAAACACTCAGCTGGGTGTATAAGAAATAGGTGCCCACGATCACCAGACCGATGACTGAAAACATGATTTCCTCACTCGTGAAAGTATCGCTGGTTAAGGCTAATCCATAGCCACCGATCAGGCACGCTGCAGCCAACAGAGACAACAGAATAGAGGGCTTCGGTTCCTTTTTCGGCTTTTGGCTGCCTTGCAACAACTCAATCACGCGTTGGTTTCGCACCATGAACACGGTGAACATCGAAATGACGAGAAAGAGGATCAAAAAGGAAACCAGGGTCAATAAGAGTCCCTTCACAGGGAAATAAAAAGACAACTCCTCGATCCCTAACACTCGGGCTCCAATCATCAGGAAACCTTTGGAGAATAGGAGCCCCGCCAAGATCCCCGTCCCGATGGAAGCCAACCCGATGATCCAGTTTTCTAGAAAGACCATGCGGTTCAATTGACTGCGGGACATCCCGAGCAAGGTGAGTACGCCGAACTCTTTTTTCCGCACTTTGAGAAAGGCACTCACCGAATACCAAACAAACAGAAAGGAGAAAACAAAGATGATCACCTCAGCTGCGGTCATCCCTTGGACCACAGACTTCTTCAGTTCATTCTGGCTCATGTCCGGATGGAAGATGAACACGGCATAGACGAAGAAGATCATCACCGCAAAGGCACTGCTCAAAAAATAGGCCGAGTAGGAGCGGAAATTACGCCGCACATTATTAAAGGCGAACTGACGAAAGGTCATGGGAATTCCCTCCTAACAAAGACAACACATCGATGATCTGTTGGAAAAACGTCTGCCGGTTTTCCCCGCGGTGAATTTCATTAAACAATTCCCCGTCCTTGATGAAGATCACTCGATGACAATAACTGGCGGCCACTGGGTCGTGGGTCACCATCATCATGGTGGCTCCATCCTGTTCATTGATCGCCTCCATCGTTTCCATCACATTGCGGGAAGCTTTGGAGTCGAGGTTACCTGTCGGTTCATCCGCCAACAGCAGAGAAGGGGAGTGAATAATCGCCCGGGCAATCGCCGCCCGCTGTTTCTGTCCTCCGGAAATTTCATAAGTCCGCTTGTCGAGAATTTCAGTGATGCTCAACCGCTTGGCGACAGCTGCTAATTTTTGATCCATCTCGTTTAAATCTTTGCGATCCAGCGTCAGGGGCAGGACAATATTTTCTCCGACGGTCAAGGTGTCCAGTAGGTTGAAATCCTGAAAGACAAACCCCAACTGTCGGCGCCGAAAACGGGCCAAATTGGACTTCTTCAGTTCATGGGGGTTTTTCCCTTGCAATTGGACTTCTCCCGATGTGGGTGTATCGATGGTGGAGATCAGGTTGAGCAGGGTGGTTTTCCCGCTACCCGAGGGACCCATGATTCCTACAAATTCTCCCTTTCCTATCCTAAAACTGATATCGGACAAAGCCCGATGGGAGACTTTATCGCCGTAGACTTTACTGAGGTGATTCACATTCAACATATCCATTTAATTCATTCACCTTCCTTGTAAGAGCTGTTCATGTTTCAAAGTTTAAAGGAACGCAAGATGAAGTTCTTTCGATTCATCTCTCATCTGTCTAACATTCTTGTCATGTTCATAAAAAAAACGACCCGCATTCGGGTCGTTCCCTATTTTTTCTCCACCAGCCATGCCGCCAACTTGGATCTTTGCTCCTCTGAGAGTTGTCTTTGCGCTGGCATTTGTCCCTTACCTTTTTGAATGATTCGTTCGATATCTTCCTTGGCAGCCCGCTGGCCGATTTCCTCCAGAGACGGTCCGGCGTTTCCCTCTAGGTTTTGCCCGTGGCAACTGGCACAATTATTCTTGTATAGGGTTTCCGGTGAGGCGTTTGCCGTGCTTTTTCCACCCTGTTGCCCCCCTTGGGGTCCGCAGGCCGCCAGGAGGAAAATCATCACTGTGGCCGCGATCCAGGCAATCCCCTTCTTCCGCAAACGATGTCATCTCCTTCGCATTCCATACTCTTTCCACCAGAGCTGTTGATTAACCATAAAGCGGATGATGGGCACGAAACGATCCTTTCGCTCTCCCCATTGCCCCCCATCACAAAATATCGCTTGAGGGGACGGGGATGGTGGAACAGCTACGATCTTTTGCAAAGAACGCATAGCGAGACCCGGGAGCGGAAAGCGACCCTGGCAAGACTTGTGCCCTATGGGTGCAAAGGCTACCGTTCCACCCTCCCGACCTGATTTCCTACCTAAAATATGGCGAATCAACACGCCTGTCTTTCCATATATTTTTTCACCTGACGCTTCCCATATACTTTTCCCCCGGGAAGTCCGGTTCACACGTAATCTTTACCGGGATCCCTTTCGGTGACGACGCGATCTACTCCCCAGCCCCGCCGGAGAATCCTTTTGAGGCTCCTCCGCGACTGCATCTGTCGGCTTGTCCACTGCATCCGTTGACTTATCCCTAACTCTGTCAGTGGGCTCCTCCTGGTTCTGCTCCCCTTCCTCTTCACTCCCTGTCTTCTCAGGCACCATTGGCTCCCGATCGACAGCCTGCTCATTTGGGGAAGGATGGTAGGGTTCTTTGAAAGCCTGTTCCAATTCATCCACTTCCCTGCTCCGCTTGCCGGCAACCATGAAAACCACCACAAAGAATAAGATCAGAATCACCGCCAAAACCGGCCAGACGAATACAGGGATCTTCTCCAACCATTCAGCAATCATAGATCACCCTCCTTTTTCATCAACTGAATTCTTGGATGTCAGCACTGTGAAAAGAATTCCGACGGACTCTCTGGCCCGTCGGTTCCGGAGCCTCATTTTTACGAAAGTGGTGTCAATTCCCACGGAATGAGGCTTCCCGTTTTTCAAGGAAGGCGTCCATCCCTTCTAGACGATCCTCTGTGTTGAATACCACACCAAAATAGGATGCCTCCAAGCGAAGAGCCATCTTTAGATCTGCCTCCGCCCCTTGGTTGATCGCCTGCTTGATATAGCGCATCGCCACCGGTGCCTTTTGGGACAGATTTCCAGCCAGCCGGGTGGCTTCGGGTAAAAGCTGTTCAGGAGCTGTCACCTTTTGCGCAATCCCCAAACGCAGGGCTTCTTCCGCTGAGATCATCTCTCCCGTAAGAGCATAGTATTTGGCCGTGGACTTTCCGAGGAGACGGGTCAAACGTTGGGTTCCCCCATAGCCAGGGAGGACGCCCAAGTTGACTTCTGGTAGACCGAAGCGGGCTTTCTCCGAGGCCAATAGGATATCCCCACTGAGAGCCAATTCAAAGCCGCCCCCCAGGGCAAAGCCGTTGACAGCCATGATGACGGGAATCGGAAGCTCTTCGATCCGCGTGAAAAGGGCTTGCCCCCAGGCAGCCAACCGCTCCGCTTCTCCGGAAGACGGAACCTGGCGCAGTTCCTTGATATCCGCCCCCGCCACAAAGGCCTTTTCGCCTGCGCCGGTGATCACCAGCACTCGGATGTCATCGGAGGTTTCCACGCAATCCAAAACCTGGGCCAATTCCTCCAAAGTCTCCCGGTTGAGAGCGTTCATCACTTTGGGCCGGTGAATGGTTAGCAAAGCCCAACCCTTCTCTTGTTTAAAATGAATATTTTCCCATTCCATGACGGCACTCACCTCCGCGCAGTAATCTCCCCCGCAAAGCATAAATTGAGGGATAGACCTCTTACGCTCGGGCCATGCGAAAAAGGGTCCGTCCCCTTAATTCGACACAAAAGAGATAACTCCTTTATTATTTCAGATGGAGGAGCTGTCGAACTCTCGGGTGAACAGAAAGGTGAGGCGACCCGATCTCTTGCAAAAACACAAAGACGAATCCATCCTCACCCTCTTCCCCCTTCTGAGACTAT
>CAUGKZ010000165.1 GCA_959600065.1 uncultured Kroppenstedtia sp.
AGATCGAGGAGCTGCAGCGAAATGTGTTTACCACCACTTTGGACAACGTGAAGGCATGGGCTCGTAGTAACTCCCTGTGGCCGATGACTTTCGGCTTGGCCTGCTGTGCCATTGAGATGATGGGCACCGGGGCTCCCCACTATGATCTGGATCGGTTTGGCTCTTTCTTTCGGGCTTCTCCTCGTCAGTCTGATGTCATGATTGTAGCCGGAACAGTGACCAAGAAAATGGGTCCTCTATTGCGCCGTTTATACGATCAGATGCCCGAACCCAAATGGGTGATCGCTATGGGTTCCTGTGCCACGGCCGGAGGACCTTATGTCAAGTCTTATGCAGTGATCAAGGGGGTGGATCAGATCGTGCCGGTGGATGTCTATATTCCCGGTTGTCCGCCTAATCCGGCGGCTTTGATTTACGGAATCCACAAGTTGCAGGAAAAGATCCGCTATGAAGCCGATACCGGAAAGAGGGTGACCCGCCTTGAGCAAAGATAACTCCAAGGGGAATCCGGCAAGGGAAACCAGGTCGGAAGCGGAACCGGAAAAACCGGAGCCGCCCCATCTCCCTCGCGAGAAAGAGACCCTTTCCGAAACAGGGAAGGAGGAATCCTCCGCATCCCAAGCGGCAACAGAAAAGGGAGATCCGGCTGCACAGACAGCCAAGCGATGGACTCAGGCCAAAGCCCAGGCGGCAGATGTGAAAAAACGTTCCGCCAAGGAGAAACAGCCCCCGGAACCCCCGGAGCCCTCCCCTCTACAACCTTTGTTGGAGCGATTTGTCAAGGTGCTGAGTGAGAAAGTGGGTGCCGAGGCGGTGGAGGAGGCGTATATCAACCGGCCTGGGGGAGATCGCCCGACATTGGTGATTTCCTCGGAACGGTGGTTGGAAGTGGCTCGTCTGCTGTTAGAGGAGGAAACCTTGGCTTTTGACTACCTGGAAAATTTGTCCGGTGTCGATGAAGAAGAGCATATGGAAATTCTGTATCATTTAACATCCCTAACTCAGGGTCACGATATCTGTGTCAAAGTGAAGACCGATCGGGAGGAGGCACAAGTGCCATCGGTGACGGGAGTGTGGCGGGCTGCTGATTGGCACGAACGGGAGATTTATGATCTGCTGGGGATCCGTTTTTCCGGCCACCCCAATCTGGAGCGGATCTTGATGCCGAAGGAATGGGTGGGACACCCGTTGCGGAAGGATTATGAACCTTATGATTCCGGGGTTTGAAGGAAGAAGGGCAGGCTCCCCTGGATTTGGAATGGCGCAGAAAAGGAACAGGGACTCTCTATCGACAGTTTAGAATCGACTGGTCTGAAAGCGTTGTCACTGGAAGGATTGTAAATAAGACCATATGGCTGGCCGGGAACCGGCTCTATCAGGTATAAAGATCAAAGGAAATGCGAAATCGAATCCCGAGGGAGACCATCCAATCCGGTTCCCCAAATCGAAGCGCGGAGTTGGATACTCTATGGAATCAAGCAGGTCGGGAGGTTAAGCGGGGAGGTGGATGGGGATATGAACATGTGGATGTGGCTCGGTCCCGTCCTTTTCTTGGTGGTGGTGCTTGGGTTTGTCACTTATGCGATCTTGCTGGAGCGCAAAGTGCTCGGTTGGATGCAGGGGCGACATGGCCCCAACCGGGTGGGCCCTTGGGGATTATTTCAGACCGTGGCTGATGTTTTCAAACTGTTGATCAAAGAGGATACGATTCCTGCCAAGGCGGATCGCACCCTGTTTAAATTGGCACCGGTGATCGCATTTGTCCCGTCCTTTGTCGTGCTGGCTGTAATTCCCTTCACCGGGAAACTGGTGTTTGCCGACATCGGTGTGGGAGTTCTCTATTTCATTTCCCTTTCAAGTATCACCACGATCGGGATTCTGGTCGGGGGGTGGGCCTCCAACAACAAATATGCCTTGCTGGGGTCGATGCGGTCTGTCGCTCAGATGATCAGCTATGAGATTCCCTTGGTGATGTCTGTGGTAGGGGTGGTGATGGCTGCAGGAACCCTCAATTTGACCGGGATTGTGGAGGCCCAGCGGCAGATGTGGTTCATCGTCCCTCAGATCATCGGATTCCTGGTCTTTTTCATCGCTTCTTTGGCGGAGTTGAACCGGACTCCCTTTGACCTTCCAGAAGCGGAATCGGAGTTGGTGGCCGGTTACCATGTGGAATATAGTGGATTCCGGTTCGCTTTTTTCATGTTGGCGGAATACGTTTATATCTTTGCGATGGCTGCGATGACCACGGTCCTGTTCCTGGGCGGGTGGAATCCTCTCTTCGGGCTGGATGTGATTCCTCCGTTGATCTGGTTTGTGTTGAAATTTGCGATGATCGTATTCACGATCTTCTGGATCCGGGCGACCCTTCCCCGGATTCGGGTGGACCAATTGATGCAACTGGGGTGGAAAGTGCTACTTCCTCTGGCTCTGTTCAATATTTTCTTCTCCGCACTTCTCAAGGAAGTGCTCGGAGGTTGGTATTAGGGCCTATCTGGTGATTCAAGTCAGGCGTGTTGATTAGCCATATTTTAGGCAGGAAATGGGGTCGGGATGGCGGGGCTTTGATTCGCCTTTGCGCTCTTTGCAAGAGATCCTAGCCGTCCCACCAGCCCTGTCCCCTCAGGCCATATTTTGCGATGGGGACAATGGGAAGAGCGAAAGGTTAGTTTTATTTCCTTCACCTATTTACTGGTTAATCAACAGATTTGATAGGCTCCCGACGTGGAGTGAAAACATTCGCGGGAGGGTAGGGGTTCACATGGAGCGTCTTTAGCTCGCAAGAACTTTGGAGCTGGAAGAAAAACCAACCTCGACTGTCCAAGATCAGTGTAAATCACAACACTTTTTGACCGTGGGAGGTCCATTCTAAATCCATGGGTCACAAGGCTTCCGGACTTTTTTAAATGAATGGGGGGATTCATATGATGGGTCTGATCAAAGGGATGGGGGTCACTCTAAAAACCATGACGCAAAAAAAAGTGACGCATAAATACCCAGATGAACCCATTCCGATGCCGGACCGGTTTCGGGGAATCCAATATCTGGACCCGGACAAATGTATCGTCTGTAATCAATGTGTCCGGGTTTGCCCGACGGACTGCATCACCTTGACTGGCCGCAAACATCCGGAAAAACGGGGGAAGGTGCTGGATACTTTCGATATCAATTTTGAAATTTGCATCCTGTGTGATCTGTGCACAGAAGTCTGCCCCACAGAAGCGATCGTGATGACGCATAACTTTGAATTGGCCAGTTACAGCCGGGATGATCTGTTTAAGGATATCCACTGGCTTCAGGAGAACAACTCCCATATCCGGAGTGAAAACAATGTGAATGCGCGGGGTGTGAAAAAGTGATCGAGATGAGCGGTGAGTTTATCGCTTTTTTTGTCCTGGCTGTGTGTGCCATCGGTGGGGCAGTCTTCATGCTCAATTTCACTCGAGTCGTCCACATGGTTCTGTCCCTCGCCTTCACGATGTTGTGCATTGCTGGGCTCTATGTCTTGTTGAATGCAGAGTTTCTGGCAGTGGCCCAGGTGCTGATCTATACCGGGTCTGTCTCCATTCTGATGTTGTTCGGAATTATGTTGACCCAGCACAGAGACCAAGAGGAGACCGTCCGTCCCTGGCACAGTTTCTTCAGTTTTATCGGGGTGGGCGCTTTGTTCGGGATTCTGATCCACACCATTTACAATACTCCCTTTGAAGAGGGTACAGCCTCCGCCAAAGAATTTACAGTCTCTCGTCTGGGAGAGATTGTATTTAAACAGTATGTCATTCCTTTTGAAGCGCTCTCCGTCCTGTTGTTAGTTGCATTGGTCGGAGCTGTGATTCTGGCGAGAAAGGAGTCGAAGTCCTGATGCCGGTCTCATCTTATCTCGCATTGGCGGCGATTTTGTTCAGTGTGGGATTATACGGAGTTCTGACTAAACGGAATGCTGTGGTGGTCCTTTTCTGTATCGAGCTGATGTTGAATGCGGTCAACATCAACCTGGTTGCCTTCTCCAAGTATGGTTTGTATGCCAATCCGACGGGTCAGGTGTTCACTCTGTTCACCATGACCGTGGCGGCGGCGGAAGCGGCGGTAGGGGTAGCGATCCTATTGGCTATCTATCGCAACCGCCATACCGTCAATGTTGACCGGTACAATTCGATGAAAGGTTAAACCAGCACCATCAACATCAGATGAAGGATGGGTGATCCCATGATCCAATATGCGTGGATAATCCCCCTCTTTCCCTTGGTGGCCTTCGTCTTGCTCCTGGCGGGAAGAAAAAATTTCAGCGAAGGGACGGCATCTGGGGTGGGCTCTCTGGCGGCCTTCTTCTCCCTTGCAGGAGCGGTGGCGGTATGGTGGGAGAGACTGGGCGGGAAAGACCACGTGTTTACGCTGGAGTGGCTTTCCTTTGGGGAGACGACGATCCGGTTCGGAATCGAAGTGAATACTCTCAATACATTGATGCTTCTAATTGTAAGCTTGGTCGGTTTTCTCGTGCAGGTGTATTCCAGAGGATACATGTCGGGGGATAGGCGCCTTCCGGTTTTCTATGCCTACCTGAGCTTGTTTACCTTTGCTATGCTCGGGCTGGTCCTCTCTCCTAATCTGCTACAACTGTATATTTTTTGGGAGCTGGTCGGTGTCGGTTCATTTTTGCTGATCGGTTTCTGGTATTTTAAACCGGAAGCGAAACAGGCGGCCAAAAAAGCTTTTATCGTGACCCGGATCGGAGATATTGGGTTGCTGATCGGGGTGATCCTCACCTTTGTGCACGTGGGCAGTTTTGAGTTTGCCCCACTTTTTGAAGCGGTGGGTTCCGGGAAGATCCCCCCTGGGACGGTGACACTGATTAGCCTGCTTCTCTTTGTAGGAGCGGTGGGCAAATCCGCTCAGTTCCCATTACATACCTGGTTGCCGGACGCCATGGAGGGTCCGACCCCCGTATCGGCCCTGATTCATGCGGCGACGATGGTCGTCGCGGGCGTCTATCTGGTCGCCCGCATGTTCCCGCTCTACATCGGCTATGCTCCGGACGTGCTTCACTGGGTTGCCTACATCGGCGCTTTCACCGCG